>CAZFOP010000182.1:0-7436 GCA_964520085.1 uncultured Solibacteraceae bacterium
GATGTGCAGATCGGTGCGGCACACGCCGCAGGCGCGCACGCGCAGCAGCACTTCCCCCGCGCCCGCCTGCGGCGTGGAAACCTCTTCGATCTCGAGCGCCGCCGACTCGCCCGGCTGCCGCAACACCGCAGCCTTCATGGCTGGCGCTCCAGTATCTCGACCCCCGTGGATCCGCCGATGATCGCCTGCTCAGCCATTCCCAGAAACATCCCATGCTCCATCACGCCCACCGTCTGGTCGAGCGCCAGCGCCAGTTCTTCGGCCGAACTGAATCCGCTGAACCCTGCGTCCACGATGTAATGCCCGCCATCGGAAACGAACGGCTTGCCATCGGCGGCCAGGCGCATCTTGAATTCGCCGCCCATGGCGCGTAGCCGCCGCGCCGTCGATTCCCAACCGAACGGCGCCACCTCGACCGGAATGGGCCCCTGCTCGATGTTTAGACGGTCGACGACCTTCCTCGGGTCTGCCACGATCACCAGGCGCGCCGTCGCGCTGGCCACGATCTTCTCACGCAAGAGCGCGCCGCCCAGGCCCTTGACCAGGTGCAGCGTGCCGCGCTCGACCTGGTCGGCGCCATCGATGGTGAGATCGAGCCGCTCGTGCTCCGCCAGGTCCGAGAGCGGGATGCCGAGCGAGCGCGCCAGCGCCGCCGTGCTTTCCGAGGTCGGCACGCCGACGATTTTGAGACCCTCGGCCACCCGCCGCCCCAACACGCGCACCGCCAGCGCGGCCGTGCTGCCGCTGCCCAATCCCACAATCATCCCGCTTTCGACCAGCTCCGCCGCCCGTTCCGCCGCCGCCAGTTTATCCTCGGCGGCCGGATCCGCCTTTTCGCTCGCAGCCGCCGCGCCGATGGGAGCCGCAAAAACCACCGCGTGGCCCCCCGGCGTGAACACGCCGATTTCGCGCATCCCGTAGAAAGTGTTGCGCTCTGGCAACGCGATGGGGTAGCCCGCCAGCCGTTTTAGCGTGTCCGCGAAATCGCTCACTTCAATGAATAGGCCAGTGCCTCGGGGCGGGCCATCGGGAACGAAGGCCGCCACGTCCTTGCGCACGCTCTCCACCGATTGCAACATGACTTCCGCGCCATCGCGCGCGAGTATTACGAAACCGAGCCGGTCGCCTTCCGGCACTTCGACTGTCTTCGCGAAACCCATCCGGTCCACCCAAAAAGGCAGACAGGCTTCAATCGCTTCCGGCACCATAACCGCTGTGATCTTCATGCACAGATTTTAACCGGAAGCCGGCGCGGGCGATTGGAAAAAACGGCCACCGCGGCGGGCAGAGCTGCGGTATGTTCGAAAACATGGGACAAGCCAGAACTCTCGAGCGCGCGGACGCGAAACGCCACCGCGCGGCGCCCCGCATCGAAGATACCGCTTGGCAAACCAGGCGCAACTCCGCTCCCCAGTCGGTGATTGCCAACCTGTCGCGCATTCCCGGAGTCGGGCCTTCGATTGCCGCCGATCTCTATTTGCTGGGGATTCGCGATGTGGCCGAGTTGCGAGGCCGCAATCCGGAAGCCCTTTACGCAGAGTTTTGCCGCGAAGTGGGCCAACATGTGGACCGGTGCCTGCTGTACGTCTTTCGCTGCGCAGTTTACTATGCGTCCGCGGCTGCACCCGAGCCCGAGATGCTCAAGATGCTCAAGTGGTGGAACTGGAAAGACGATTCGCCCGCCACAGCGGCAGTCGGAGCCGCCGGCGTGCGCCCCGTGAACTCGCGAAAATCGCGGATCAAGTGAGCCTGGTCGAAGTAGCCGGCCACGGCGGCAATCGAACTCCAGTCGGGCCGGCGCGTGGCAGCGGCCAGACGGCTGGCATAACGGAAGCGGAGCACGCGGGCTAGCCGCTTGGGTCCGAGGCCGGCCTCGTCAAGGCAGCGGCGCCGAAACTGTCTGGCGCTCATGCCAGCTTGCCGCGCCACCCAGTCGACGTCGCCGGCACCGTTGGCAGCAGTCATGAAGCGTAGCGCCCGCGCCACCGGCCCAGCCGCCTGCTTCGGCCGTACCAGCGCGTCCGCCAGCGCGCGAAGGCGGCCGGCTGCCGTCGGCGCGTCTTCCAAGCGCCGACGCAACTGGCGGGCGCTGAATCCCCAAAGATCTTCGAGCGCCGCCGAATCGTCTGTCAACACCACCGCTGGCAGCTTCAGGAACGGCCCCGCCATGCCCGGGTGGAACCGGGCGCCCACCGCTTCCATACGGCCCGCGTAGCGGAATCGTTGTTCCACCGTCATGGCGCCAATCGCGCGCAAACCCAGGTCGCGGCTATAGATAATATCGAGACATCCATCCGGCGGCACCGCCCACTCAGTCGCCGGCGCGTCCCTCTCTGCCTGCCAGAAACATTCCACCCAGCCGGCCAGAGCGGGCGCTGGAAGCTGTTCGCGATAGCACGCCGGGGCCATTGGTAGATTATACAGCGACCGCTTCCGTAACTTCCGCCGGCGCAGACCCGCTCGAATCCGCATCGAGTGCGCTGCCGTGGTGTGATACTGGTAAGGTGAGCCCGAAGACCCGTTTCTATTGGCTGGGCGCCGCGCTGGCTGCCGCCGTGGTCGTGATCGCCGGCGTCGCCTGGTACCAGTCGCAGCCGTTCTCGACCGCCCGCCTGCTTGCGCGGCTGCCCACCGACAACGCCCTGGTTCTTGTGGTCGATTTCCGCGCGCTACGGCGCGCCGGGATACTGCAAATGTTCGACGGCTCCTCCGCGGGCCAGGACCCCGAATACCAGACCTTCGTGCGCAAGACCGGCTTCAACTACCAGCGCGACCTGGATCGGGCGCTGGCGGCCTTCGCGCCCACCGGCAAGTTCCTGCTGCTCGAGGGGCGCTTCGATTGGCCCCGGCTGCGTGCCTACGCTGCGGAGCAGGGCGGCGGCTGCGAGCGCGACCTGTGCCGCATGCAGGGCAGCCTGCCGGAACGCCGCATTTCGTTTTTCCCCCTCCGTTCCGGCATGATGGCGCTGGCGGTGAGCCCGGATGCATCGGCCGCCCTGCGCCTTGCAACATCGGCGCCCAGCCCGCCCGCCGTCCTGCCTGCGGCGCCCGTATGGGTTTCCGTCCCGGTCGCCATGCTGCATTCGGGGGATAACCTGCCCGCCGGCACTCGCATGTTCGCGCACAGCCTGGGCGAGGCGGAAGGCGTAACACTCTCCTTCGCGCCCGAAGGCCAGCGCCTGGCCGCAAAACTGGACGTGCTCTGCCACACGGAAATCGATGCCGCGGACGCGGCGATCGAGCTCACCCGCGTCACCGGCCTGCTGCGCCAGTTGATTGCGCGCGAGAATCAAAGCCCCAATCCGGCCGACTTGAGCGGGGTGCTGGCGGCTGGCAGTTTCCGCAGTGAAGGCAAGCGGGTTTACGGTTATTGGCCTATCCAACCGAGCTTCGTCGAGAACCTCTTCGGTGCGGCGCACCAATGATTCCCATGCGCCTGTTTTCCAATTCGCCTAACTTTCGTCAACATCCCGTTGCTTGCCAAATTCGGGATCGCACCACTGCAACCTCTGGGCTATTTTCAAAGGAGATTGGACGATTTTTCGCCAAGGGCCATATGAGAAGGGTTTTGTGTGTCCCGATTTATCTGATGGCCGGCTGGCTTGCCATAGCGGCGGACCAACCGGTTCGGAGCAACCAGGACACCGTTCCGCCGGACGATGTCATTTTGGTTTTGCCGGGAGCGCCAGCCAGCGCGCCGGAGCCCGCGAAACCCAAGCCCCCGGCTGGGTCCACGCCGGCGCAATCGTCCAAGTCGAACGGCGGCGCCGTTGCGGCAGGAGGCGCTCCGCACAACTCAACCAAGGCGGCATTTCCGCCCGCCTTCGAACTGAACAGCGCGTTTTTCTGCCAGTCGATGATCGGCCAGTGGACGACCGACGATGCCCGTTTTCTGCTCGGCGAGCCGAAACGCGAGCGCCCCGCCTACGGCGACAATCAGAGCGTCAACGGCCGCATTTATGCGTTCCCCGATCCAACCGGCCGCTACAGGGAGCTCGAGTTGGACTTCGAGTCCGGCAGCGGCCTGCTGCGAACCGTTTTCGTCTATCCGCAGAACATGACTTGGCAGGAGTGCCGGAGACAGTGGGGCGGCGGGGTCAGCGCTACCGATGCCGACAAGGGACGCAAGTTCTATTCTTACGTGGACAAGCGGCTGGACGTCCTGGTGGATTCGGCGGGTAAGGTCATCAGCTTGGGCCTATATTGAAAACAGCACGGCCCGGGTGAAACCGGACGCCCCTCCGCCACGTTAAATGAATGAGCAGCTAGCCCCGGGCGTAGCGTTCGGGCGTATAGTGTAGGTAGAGGGAGCCCTCCCATGAAGCGCCGATCCACCTGTTTATTGGCCGTCTTCGCCGCTCTAAGCCTTTTGGCTGGTGGCGCCTATGGCGACGACAGCAAGAATAAGAACAACAACCCCGACGCGATTGGGGATCGCGACGTCGGCAGCGGCATCAATTTCTACTCTCTCGAGCACGAAATCGCACTGGGCAAGCAGTTAGCGGCCGAGGTGGAGCGTCAGGCCAAGGTGGTCGACGATCCGATCGTCGCCGAGTACGTAAATCGCGTCGGCCAGAACATCGTCCGCAACTCCGACGCCAAGGTGCCGTTCACGATTAAGGTACTGGATACCGAGGTGGTCAACGCCTTTGCTCTGCCGGGTGGGTTCTTCTTCGTGAATTCCGGCCTCATCCTCAAGGCCGACACCGAAGCTGAACTGGCCGGTGTGATGGCCCACGAGATTGCCCACGTCGCCTGCCGCCATGCCACACGCCAGCAAACCAAAGGCGATTTGATGGAAATTGGCGCCATGGTCGGCTCGATCTTCACCGGTTGGACCTGGACCGGCTACGCCATCCGGCAGGGAATGAGCCTGGCGATTCCCCTGTCTATGCTGCAATTCACGAAGGCGGAGGAGGGACAAGCCGATCATTTCGGGTTGCAGTACCTCTACAAGTCCGGCTACGACCCCAGGTCGTTCGTGGATTTCTTCGAAAAACTCGAGACCATGGAAAAGAAGAAGCCGGGTACGATCGAGAAGGTGTTCGCTACACACCCGATGAACGACGACCGGATCAAATCGGCGCAGAAGGAAATCCAGGACGAGTTCAAGCCCAAGGACGAGTACGTGGTCAACACGTCGGAATTCAACGACGTCAAGGCCCGCCTGGCCATGTTGCATAACCGCCACAACCTGGATAAGAAGGGTGACCCGAACCGGCCGCGCCTGCGCCGCGCTCCCGGCAGCGGCACCGGTGGAGTCGACGATGGCACCGGCTCCGGCCAGACTACCGACGATGGCGACCGCCCGACCCTGAAGCGCCGCGACCCGGACAGCGGTTCCGGCCAACAACAACCGTCGCCGCCACCACAATAGCGTCCGTGGCGCACGCATTCCTGCGTGCAGCGCCGGCATTCGTGCCAAAGTCGCCCACCTCGCGGCGCGAAAAATGTCGAGACGAATCTCGCGCGCAGCAGGCCTGGAGGCCAGCGCCACAACTGAATGCGGCGTCACACCCGGCGTTGCCCAGGTTCCAGGTGCCAATCTAGCGCACGAAAATGGTTGAAGTTCACTGAGTCTACTCCGCGCTGTTGCAGTGCAATCCACAGGTCGAGGTCGGAGGTCAGGACCAATAGATTCTCGCGTTGGAGCAGCACGATTGCGGCGTCAGTGAGCCCAAGCGGCATAAACGCGGCATCCGCTACGACGGCGCGGCTTTCATCGCAAAACTCGTCCATCTGCTCCACTGCAAGCTTATAGATCTGGCGGAACGCGGATAATTCGTTGCCTCGCAGTTTCGCTAGATTGCTGACCTCGGTCAGGATGTGTGGCGTCGTGAAGACTTTGCCGAGGTATTCAACCAATTTTGCGAGGCGATCAAAATCCTCGATCTCGAAAGCATCACACGGCTTGAAGTCCTGAATCCTGCGTATGTTCGTTTTGCCGACCATGTACAGGACTAAGAGATTGGCATCGATCAAGGCGCCTTTGGATCGGTGTTTCTCGATCAGGCCGAGCGCATCGAGCATCACTTATCGGCGAATTCCCTGATCTTCATGGAGGTCACTTCGCCGGTCTCCTTGAGTACCGTGAACGTCTTATAGTCGCGCGACCGGCCACTCAAAAGGGCGTACGGGTCCGAACGGCCCATGCTCAGAGTTATTAACCAAGCGTCCCCTGTGATGCCCCGACTCTCAACTTCCTCCAGTCGCACATCCGCGGCACGATCCCCCAGCAGGCCCTTGGCGAACTCAATGGCATTTGCGACTGCCTCTTTGACTGGCACTGGCATATCCGAACAGTACCACAAGCAGGTTGCATGAGCGAATCGCTCAGGGCCCTGCACCTATCCCAACAGCCGGTTCAGTTCCCGCACCACGGCGAAGGCATCGGCTACGTAGACCACGTCGGCTTTTCCGCGGGCCCAGCCGCAGTTGGCGTCCAGGTTGACGGCGCGGCGTTCGGTGACGAAGCGCCAGCCAACCACGTGCGGCTCTTCGCCGTGGCAACAAGTCGAGAGGCCCTTTTGATGGCGCGGCGTGGAGCCGGTTTGGCCCACCTGGTTGAGATGCGTCATGAAAGGCAGCACTGCTTCGCCTTCCCCGCTCAAATCGACCAGCGACTTGCTGCCGCCGAGCGAGGCCTGCGCGGCGCGCAACGCGCCGAGGATGAGCTTCTGCGCTTCCTCGACGTGCACGGCGCCATCGGGCTGCTTCTTGGTCCAACCGGCGCCGGCCACGAACAGCAGCTTGGCATCGGGACGGATGGTTTGCTCATCGGCCTTGGGCGCTTGCACGCCGGTGACGGCGGTGCGCGACTGCGGCGCTTCGACCGGAACTGCTTCGACTTGCGCCGAGACCGCCGCCGTTCCACTCCACGGCTCGACGCAGCCCGAATCGAGCAGCACGAACCACGGGCGCGCGGTGCGCGTCAGCACCGCTTCCATGCGCTGCCGGTAGAACCACCGAGTGACGGCCGGAGAGCCTTCGCGCGCCGCCAGACTCGTGGCATGTGTGTCGATCTGGCCGCCCAATCGGTATGCCACGCCAGGTAGCGCGCGCGACCAACGCGCGGTGGCAGGCGCCAGAACGATGGCAGACCCTGCCGCGCGGGCAATCGCTTCGGCCGCGGCGGCATCGGTCGCATAACGCGGCTGCGTGAACGGTTCGCCGGTGACGGAGAGAATGCGCCGTGCGCCGGCGGCAGCGGCGACCTTGGTGGCGGGCTCGACCGTGCCGCCCACCAATCCGACGGTCAATTCGCCGCCGAGGGCAAGCGCCGCAGTAAGGGCCTCCAGCGCCGGCTTGGCCAGTGCGCCATCGGCTTCGGTGTGGGCCAAAAGCAGAATGGTTTCCATGTTAATCTTCCTTGATCCAGGCGGCGATTTCGCGCGCGATCTCTTCCGGCGTCATGTTCTTTTCGATGCGCGTCTCGC
>CAZFOP010000183.1:0-7406 GCA_964520085.1 uncultured Solibacteraceae bacterium
TCCAATGTTCTCAATGGCGATCAAGGCCCCTTCCGGCTAATTTGGACAGCATTGACGTGCGCCGGGCTACTACTAGGGTGATATCGTCGGCCTGCGGCGCGCCGGCGGTGAACTCCTTAAGCGCGGCGGTGACAGCGTCCACAATCTCGCGCGCAGGGCGTGTGCGATTCTCGCTCAGCACGCAGATGAAGCGCTCCTCGCCGAACTCATCGAAAGCGGGATTGTTGGCCTCGGTGACGCCGTCGCTATAGAGGACCAGCAGGTCGCCGGGTTCGAGGTGGGCTCTCTGTTCGCCATAGGGAGCTATCGCGAGCACGCCCAGCACCGGGCCGCCGCCTTCCAGCATTTGCGCCTCGCCGGATGCCCGCATTAGCACCGGCGGATTGTGGCCCGCGTTGGCAAACCGCAATTCGCCGGAGGCGGCGTCGAGCACGCTGAAGAAAAATGTGATGAAGCGATTGCTAGGGCAGGTGGCGCAAGTGGCTTTATTGAGCCGCGCCATGAAATCGCCCAGGTTGCCGGGACTTTCTGCCAGTACGTGGACGCGTGCGTGGAGGGCCATCATCATCAGCGATGCCGGCATGCCCTTGCCCGACACATCGCCCAGCGCCATTCCCACGCTGCCGCCGGCGTACGGGAAGAAATCGTAATAGTCGCCGCCCACGGTGCGGCAGGGCACGTTGAAGCCGGCCAGATCCACTCCGGCGATTTCCGGCGCGCGGCCCGGCAGCATGCCGCCCTGTATCTCGGCCGCCTGCGAGAGGTCGCGCTGCATGACGCGCTCGGCCGCTTCCACTTCGGCCAGCCGGGCGTGTTCGATGCGGATGGCCGCCACGTTGGCCATCACGGTCAGCAGGCTCAGATCGTTCTTGGTGAACTCGCGCAGGATGAAGGGCGAGTCCACGTAGATCAGGCCGATCGTGCGGTCCTTGGTTTCGAGCGGCACCGCCATCATCGTGTGGACCTTCTGCTCCACGATGCTCATGCGCCCCTTGAATGCGTCGTCGAGCTGCGCATCGCGCACCAGCATGGACGATTTCTCGCCCAGCACCCGGTCGCGAACCGCCGTCGAGATGCGGAACGCGTCGCCTTTGTGGGCCTTGGCGGTGAGTTGGCCGCCTTCGAGCAGCATCAGCACGCCGCGCTGCGCGTTCACCGCTTGAATCGACAGATCCAGAATCAGCGGGAACAACTCCGCCAGCGGCCGGTTCTCCGCCAGCTCCTGGCCGGCGTGGATCAGCGCCTGCATGGCGGCCGAGGGTTTGGCGCCGCCGCCTGGCTCGACCACGATGGTGCGGTTGGCATCGCCCAAGCTGGTGATCAACGTCGAGGTGGTGGGCGAATCCGTCGTAGCGCCCTCACCGCCCTCGAACACCACCACGCCGGCCGCGGGCGCGCCCGCATCGGGAGCGAAGACGATCGAAAGGTGACCGGCCGTGATGCGGTCGCCGGGCCGCAGCGCCAGCCGCGCCTTGAGCGGAATGCCATTCACAAAGGTGCCATTCTTGCTGCCCAGATCCTGCACCGTCCAATCGTCGCCGGCCGGCTCCAGTGCGAAATGCTGCCGCGAGAGACCGGCATCGTCGGGAAAGCTTAGCTCGACCGAGCTCGATCGTCCTACCGCCAACCGGCTGCCGGAAAGCGGCAGTGTTTTCGTCTGCCCGTCGGGAGTCTGAATCAGGATTGTGCGCGCCATGGGTGTGAACTATTTTACTAGACCCATAATGAAATCGGATCGGGAGGCTGTATGATAGCGATGCCTCATGGTACGGACTGGTGGTGGGTGGCCATGGTCACGGCGTATCTCCTGCAGCCTTTCGTTGACCTCTGGCGCCGTAGGAATGCCGGGGCTGTTCTGCTCGACCTCGGCCGCTGGGCGGCGGTCTTGTCTTTGTTTGGTGCCTTATCGCGGTCGCCTGCGGCCTCGCTGCGATCATCTCTGCCTGAGGCTTGGCGGTGTATGCTGCACTCGTATTTCTGGGCGTGGTCAGCGGTTCCATCGCCTCAGGGACAAGACGGTCTCAGTTTCGCGAGGCCGGCTTCTGGGCCGCTGGCCGACTGATTCCCTGGGGCAAGATCGATGCCTACGAGATCTCGGCAATTGGATCGCTCAGCTTGAAGAGGCAGGTCAAGAGCTTCGAGTTCTTCTGCGACGTGCCGCCGGCACTTCGGCAGCAAGCCGGCGACCTGCTGGCTTCCAAGTGCCAAGCGCTTCAGCCAAGAGCCTGAAGACGACTTCCAGGTTCAAGCTCCCCCGGCTCCTCTGCGGAGCTTCCGTGAGGTCTCACCTCGGGAACGCTCCCGTGGCGAGATAGAATGAGCTTGCAATGCGGCGTCGGCGCGGGAAGAACACACGGGCGAGCTAAAGCATGCCCCACCGATGAGATCTTTGGTGGGGCATGCTTTAGCTCGCCCGTATCACCAGTACTTTTGGACCCGCCGCCAGTGCCAACATTCGGGAGTGATCGATGCGAGAACTCATAGTCCTCGGAATTGTCATACTGGCAACTGGGTTGCCCTCGCGCGGCCAATCGTATTACAACGCGCGCCTCGAAGATCCAAAAGCAGTCTATCTGACGCCGGATCGGTTTCCGGTTCGTGGCGACGGAGTGGCGGACGACAGCACAGCGATACAGGCCGCGGTGGATCGCGTCCAGGAGACCACGGGCGCGGGCATTCTCTTCATCCCCGAGGGCCGCTATCGCGTCACACGAACCATCTATGTCTGGCCGGGCGTGCGGCTGATCGGCTATGGCGAAAATCGGCCGGTCTTCGTGCTGGCGGATAACACGCCGGGGTTCCAGCAGGGGATCGGGTGCATGTTCTTCTTCGTGGGCCGCAGGCTGAACGGCCCGCCGCCCGCCTTCGGTTTGCCAGAGCCGCCGCCGGGAGCAGTGCCGCCGAATTCGATGATCGTCGACGCGGGCAACACCACCTTCTATTCCGCGATGAGCAATATCGATTTCGAAATCGGAAGCGGCAATGCGGCGGCGGTCGGAATTCGCTTTCACATCGCGCAGCATGGGTACCTGGCGCACATGGATTTCCGCATTGGCTCCGGCCTGGCCGCGGTACAAGATGCGGGCAATGAGGCGGAAGACCTGCACTTCCACGGCGGCCGCTATGGCATCCTCACGCGCAAGACGTCGGCGGCCTGGCAATTCACGGTGATCGACTCGACCTTCGATGGCCAGCGCGAGGCGGCGATCCGCGAGAATGAGGCGGGCCTGACGCTGGTCCACGACGATTTCCGCAACGTGCCGACCGCGATTGCGATCGATCCGCATTACTCCGACGAGCTTTGGGTAAGTGACGCCCGTTTCGAGAATATCGGCGGCCCGGCCATTCTGATCGCCAATGAAAACAGCCGGATGACGGAGATCAATCTGGAAAACGTCGTGTGCTATAAGGTGCCTGTCTTCGCGCGATTTCGAGAGAGCGGCAGGCAACTGAGCGGAGCCGGAGAGATATACAAAGTGAAAGTCCTTTCGCATGGACTGATACTGCCGGCGCCAGGCGCCGTGGGTGAGATCAAGACCAGTTACGATGCCGTGCCGCTGAAGACCCCAATCCTACCGCCAAGCACACCGAACGCGATCCGTGGGCTGCCGCCGATGGCCGAATGGGTGAATCTGCGGGCGCTTGGGGCGAAGGGCGATGGTGCAACCGATGAGACGGCGCTGATTCAGAAGGCAATCGACGAGCATCGCGTGATCTACATTCCGATCGGTCATTACATTGTCAGCGACACCCTAAGGCTGCGTCCGGATAGCGTGTTGATTGGGCTTCATCCGAACGAGACCCAGCTCGACATTCTCGATGCGACATCTGGCTTCCAGGGGCCGGGATCGGCCAAGCCTCTGCTGGAGGCTCCGCGCGGCGGAGATAACATCGTGACCGGAATCGGCATTTCGAC
Source organism: uncultured Solibacteraceae bacterium (assembly GCA_964520085.1). Classification (GTDB taxonomy): domain Bacteria; phylum Acidobacteriota; class Terriglobia; order Bryobacterales; family Bryobacteraceae; genus Bog-375. Next base: position 3,917 of record CAZFOP010000183.1, read on the forward strand.
CGGCGGCATCGACAGCCGCGCCGTGGGCGCGCTTTGGATGGCGGGTCCGGATTCGCTGATGGACGACGTGCGTTTTCTGGGAGGCCACGGAACTATAGGGCCCGCCGGCGAGAGGGCGAACCCGTACGCCGCCAATCTGTTTTCCGATCCGGACCCACACCGGCGGTGGGACGGGCAGTTTCCCAGCCTGTGGATCGCGCACGGCGGCGGAGGCACCTTCGCTAATATCTGGATGCCCGATACGTTCGCGCAGGCGGGCCTCTATATCTCCGATACAGCGACGCCTGGTCATATCTATGAGTTATCCGCCGAGCATCATGTTCGCACGGAAGTGAAGCTCGACTATGTGGCTAACTGGGAGATATACGCCTTACAGACCGAGGGCGAGCGAGAGGAAAGCGCGTCGGCGATTTCGCTCGAGATCGGCCATTCGAAGAACATTACCATTGCGAACTATCACGGCTACCGCGTGGTACGAAGTTATCACCCGGTTCCGTACGCCGTTCACCTGTATGATTCGAGCGACATACGGTTCCGGAATGTCCACGTGGATCACAACAGCGCGATGACGAAATGCGACGAATTCGGCTGCCGCCAGCACACCCGCTCGGGCAAAGTCTCGTTCGAGAACTGCATTGTGGATCAGACGCATGGCGCGGAAGTGCGCGACCGGGAGTTCGCATGGCTGGATATTCCGGGCAATCCCGTGCCCGCGACGCCACGAGGGCCATCCCCGGTGCTCGAACCCGGAGCCGCCGTGGAGAAGCTGTGGAGCGGCTTCTACAACATTTCCGGCGCGGCCGTGGACGCGAGCGGCGCATTGTATTTCGTGGATGCGCACCAGCAGCGGATCTACCGTTGGTCGCCGGGAAAAAGGGATCTCGCGGTGGTCCGCGACAATCCTCTCGATCCGGTGAACCTCGCGTTCGATAAGGCGGGCGATCTCATCGTTGTATCTTCCGGCGGAAAGGGCTTGACCGTCTATTCGTTCCGTCCCGACGGGCCGGAAGATCGGATCGAGATCCTCGCGCCGGAGCGTCCCGTGGAGCGTCCGGCCGCGGCGGCGATCCTGCCGGTAAGTTACTTCGTGAACGGGGATTTCACCAACACGCTTTCGACCCGCACTTACGAATACACCACTTTGGAGCAACTCTTCACCAAAGTGGTAACCTCGCGTATGCCGTATCAGTATGTCTCTCCGGATGGCACCGTTTTCATCCCGGCCGACGATGCCTTCGTGCAGGGGCCTGCATACTTCGGATATAAGTTCGGTTACATTCTGCAAGCGTTCGGCCTGGTGCGTGCCGTTCCCGGCAAGCCGTTCTATGTCACGAACGAATCGGAACAGAGGACCTATAGCGCCAGTGTGAATGCGGATGGGACGCTTTCCGGACTCGAACTCTTCGCCGAGCAAGGCGGCGAAAGCCTCGCCCAGGATAGCGCGGGAAACGTCTATCTCGCCGCCGGACAGGTATTCGTATACGACTCGGCGGGGAAACCGATCGATAGGATCGCTGTGCCCGAGCGGCCGCTCGACCTGGTCTTCGGCGGAAAGGATCGCCGGACCCTCTTCATTCTCACGCAATCGTCTCTATATGCCGTGCGCACGCGGTTTGGCGGACTGTAGAGAAGGGCAGGCCGGCGCGCCGGAGAACTGATGACCAACCAATCCCGGGCCATGCGGCGAGCGTGATGACCGACGGCCAAGTACCCAACCACTAGTACTTTCCATTCGAGCGGGTTGCACATATGCGCCGAACTTGACGTTATCCGGAGGCATCCTGTGATATGTTTGGCTGGGTCCGGCAAACCAAGAGGGACATCCGGGATTGAATCGCTATCGGACGCGAGGGATACAGTCCGCGCGCAAGAAGCGGCTCCGGGTGATGGGCCAGCCGGAAACTTAGAAGAAAAACCAGGATGCGAAAGACGCGTTTGCTTCGCTGCGGCCTGCTGGCCGCAGCGTGTGTAATGACGATACTGTCGGTTCCAGCACCGGCACAACAGCAACAGGGGAATATACGGTCGGTCCTATTCGTGAAAGTCAAGCCGGATCGGACGGGCGATTGGAAGGCCGCGGTCAAGGATTACGCCGCGCTGATGAAGAAAGTTGGCGTGGAGCAGGGGTTCACGGTCTGGAGCGCGCAGAGCGGACCCGATGAGTTCGGTGTGGTGTGGTATTCATCGAAGTGGAAGGAGTTGGATCAGGAGGACCCGAAAACCAAGCCGGTGGCGGGGGACCTCGCGCACGTGTTTGCCCGGCTGGACGGCGCCACCGCGAGCATGGAGAGCTGGGTCGATGAGATTCAGCCGGACCTGCTCATCAGGAGCCAGGAACTTCCCAAGATGGTGCGCACGGGAAGGATTCGTGTGAGGATCGGCAAAACCGATGACGTGCTGGCGCTCTTCAAGAGCGACACCTTCCCAGCCATGAAGAAGGCGGGGGTCGGCGCCTATGGAGTGGCGATCGCCCGCTATGGCACACCCAACAACGAGATCCACACCTACTCGGCCTTTAACGGGTGGGCCGATCTGGACGAGCCCTATGGCGTCCAGAAGGCAATGAGCGCCGACGAGTACAAAGCGTACCTCGCAAAACTGCAACCTCTTATCGAAAGCGTCGAATGGACGATGTGGCGCTTCGAGCCGGACCTGAGCTATATTCCGGACCCCAAGCATTAGGTAACTGATGCAGCAATGAGTTTGCGGCGAGCCGGTGAATGGCTCGCCGCATTTATTTCAGGCCAGCGCGATGCGGAACACGCCATACACGGCAAACGCGGCGATGCCGTAGCTCCACAGGCGCGGCCGCCAGGGGGCGTTCCAAAAGAGAGAGAACAGCAGGATGAACCCCAGCGGCGTGAGTGCGTTGAAGTGAATCGCCTGGCTCCAGTGCCCTTTGGCCAGCGCGCAGAGCCCGCGTGTGAGGCCGCATAGCGGGCACGGCTTACCGGTGAGCCAATAGAAAGGACAAGCGCGAAATGCGGGCTCCGCCGCGGGCGAAGCCCAGCACAGAATCGCCAGGACGAGGCACGCTCCCAGCAGCCGCAAGGCGAGCGATGCGCGCCAGCCGCTATAGCGCGTCGATGGTTCGCTGGTCGAATCCGACAATTTCTTGGTACGCCACCGTAATCGCCGCGATCGTCAGGGGGAACGTCACCAGCAATCCGACCACGCAGCACAGCAGGCCGAGCACGTTGACCAGGAATGCCAGGATCAGGAACATGGTGAAGCCGAAGTAGTCCAGCTTCACGACGGCGTGGCTAGCCTGCATCGCCGGCCAGAAATCCATCCGCTTATCCACGATGAACAGATAGGTGAATTTCAGCGCAGCCGCTACCACCAGGCCGGGGATGATGCAGAATACCGTCCCGATCATCGTGAACACGCCAATCAGCAACATCGCCACCAGCGTCGGAATGAAAAAGTTGAAGCCCTTGAAGAGATCCCCGAAATCGGCGCGGCGGCCGGTCATCTTCTTCATGGTGTA
>CAZFOP010000184.1:0-7370 GCA_964520085.1 uncultured Solibacteraceae bacterium
GTTGGTGTAGCTGTGGATCGTGGTCATCGATCCCTTCAGGATGCCGAACTTCTCGTGCAGCACTTTGGCCACCGGCCCGAGACAGTTGGTGGTGCAACTGGCATTCGAAATGATGTTGTGCTTGGCCGGAACGTACGCGGCATCGTTCACGCCGAGCACGATGGTGAGGTCCTCGTTCTTGGCCGGGGCCGAAATGATCACCTTCTTCACCGGACCGCGCAGGTGCTTGGCGGCGTCCTTGGCCTCGGTGAAGCGGCCGGTCGATTCGACCACGATCTGCGCGCCCACCGAGGCCCAGTCGAGCTCAGCCGGGTCCTTGGTGGCGAAAACCTTGATCTTCTTTCCGCCCACGGAAATGACGTCGCCTTCTACCTTCACTTCTTCGGGAAGCGTTCCGAGCACGGAATCGTACTTCAAAAGGTGCGCGAGGGTTTTCGTATCCGTTAGATCGTTGACCGCCACGAATTCGATATCGCTACGGTGCATGCTGGCGCGCACGATATTGCGGCCGATACGACCGAATCCATTAATGCCGACTTTTGTTGCCACGAGTTGTTCTCCTGTGAATAAATGAGGGATTTTGGTTGAACACAAAGGATATCAGGATGCAGAATCTCAGGCAACCCGGCTATCGGGAAGATGGAGTCCGAAATTGGGGTGAGGCAGTTCCCCGATCTGCCAATACCGTCCGGCCTGCCGGAAGAGCTTTCCAGTTGGCATTTCGCTGCTTTGGTTGCGCGGCCGGCAGGTCCGGGACCCGCCTCGCTACGCGCCCAGAAACAGCGGGCGGATGTGGCGATCGAAAAGATTGGCGGTGACGTTGCGGGCGATGGATTCCTCGCACGCGTCCAGCATCTTGGTGTACCGCTCGCCCATCTTGGCAGCGACTTTGTAGCCCACGTGCAGTAACTGGCGCAGGTTGGGATTGAAGAGCGGGTTACTCCGGTCGTGGCGCAGCGCGCCGGCGAACTGCTCCGCCGTCCAGCTATTCACCGTCGCGGGCGTTGGCAGTCTGGAGGCATCGATGTCGATCACCGAGGCGTACGGCGCGCACAGTCCGGCCTGGTGTGCGTAAGCTTCCACGTAGATCTGTTTGGCTAGCGCCAGCCCGTCGGCGCCGGCTTCGGCGAGGCCGATCAGTTCCTCCAGCCACGTCGTGCCGGCGGTCTTGAGATGAACGCCTGCGCCGTTGACCGCGAGCGCGCGGCGGATGGGCGCGTAGATCGAGAACTTGTCGCTGCCGGAATGCACACTCAGCTTCAGATCCTTGGGCAGCTTATAGCGCTCGACGGCGTGCGCAATCACGGCCAGGTCGTCCGAGAATTCGCGCTCGAATTGTTCGACATTCCCCACATAGTCCACACCCTTGTTGAAACGGCCGGTGAACTTGGGGGCGATGGTTTGGACGGGAATCCGCTCGTCGGCCAGAGCGGCGAGAATCAGCAGCAACTCGGCAGGCGTCTGCGGCGTGTCGGTCTCGTCCATCGAAACTTCGGTGATGAAGGCGCCCGCCCGCTGCGCGATGTGCCTGTAAATGGCCGCGGCTTCGTTGACCGCGTGCAAATACTTGGACACGGATCGAAAGGCCCTTTCCTTGGACACCACCAGCGGCTCGGCGAGGCCGGCGATTTCGATTCGTCCCACCAACTCCGGATGGCGCGCCAGAAACGCCTCCACCGCGCCGGGCTTCGGGCGATGCGCAATGGTGTGGGCTACATCCAGCGTGAAAAAGTCGCACGCATCCAGAAACCGGTCGACCGTTTCCAGATTGATGTGATCGGCATCGAGAAAATATGGCCGCTTCCAATCCAGAGCGGCAACCGCCGCATCGGCGGCAGCGCGCGTGCTGGCTGGCTCGGAGCCTACAATCTTGTGTTCGCGGTTGGACTTGTTCCAGACCGGCGTCACCGCGGCGCCTTCGGCGGCGGCGCGCACGCAAGCCGCGAGCTGCGCCTTTGACTGGTGAGCAAAACGGTCACCCATTCCCAGCGAATAACGTTCCAATCGAAGTTCGTTTTGATCGTTCACAGTAAGTCCGCCGACTACCAAGCTTTAGCGAAGAAACAACGTGCCTCGACTATAGGGAACGGCGCCTCGGGCCGCAACACCGCTGCACTAAACCGGCGTTTTGGAAAAACTCAATGAAGCGGGGTGGCGGAGCGCCTATAATGATCGGGGGATTTGGATGATGACACGCCGCACACTCTTAGGAGGCGCCGCCGTGTTGGCGGGCGCGCGCTTCCGGCTCCATGCCGAGCCGCCGGTCGACCCGGCAGGCGAATTGGAACGAATTCTGGCCCGCATCCGGCCACCGCAGTTTCCGGATCGCGCGTTCGACATCACCCGCTTCGGCGCGCGCGAAGGCGGGAAGATCAAGGCGACCGAGGCTATCGGCAAGGCCATCCAAGCGTGCTCCGCCGCGGGTGGCGGACGCGTGGCCATACCGGCCGGCGTCTTTCTCACCGGCGCGATTCACCTGGCTAGCAACGTCAACCTGAACCTGGAGGATGGCGCGACGCTGCGATTCAGCCAGGATCCGAAAGACTATCTGCCGGTGGTATTCACGCGCTTTGAAAGCACCGAGTGCATGAACTACTCGCCGTTCATTTACGCGCTCGATCAAACCAACATCGCCGTCACCGGCAACGGCACGCTCGATGGCGGCGCGGACGCCGACCACTGGTGGCCGTGGAAGAAGAACGCCGTGCGCGGACCGCTACCGGCCTCTTCCGATAACCGCGCCTTGTTGGAGCAGGGCGAAAAGGACGTGCCGGTGAGCCAGCGCGTTTACGGCGACGGAGCCACGCTGCGGCCCAACTTCGTGCAGCCGTACCGGTGCTCGAATGTGTTGATCGAGGGCGTCACCGTGGTCAACTCGCCGATGTGGGAAATCAATCCGGTGCTGTGCAGGAACGTCACCGTGCGCAACGTCAAGATCGCGAGCCGCGGCCCGAACAACGACGGATGCGATCCGGAGTGCTCGACGGACGTGCTGATCGAAGGTTGCGAATTCGATACCGGCGACGATTGCATCGCGATCAAGAGCGGACGCAACCGCGACGGCCGGCGCGTCAACGTCCCTTGCGAGAATATCGTGGTGCGAAATTGCCGTATGAAGGACGGCCACGGCGGCGTCTCCATTGGCAGCGAGGTTTCCGGCGGCATACGCAACGTGTTCATGGAGCACAACAACATGGACAGCCCGCACCTTGACCGCGCGCTGCGCATCAAGAGCAATTCGTACCGCGGCGGAGCGCTCGAGAATCTCTACTTCCGCGATAACACGGTGGGCGAAGTGGCGCGCGGCGTGATCGACATCGATTTCTACTACGAGGAAGGCCCCGGCGGCCCGTTCACGCCCAGCGTGCGCAACGTGGTGGTGGAGAACATCACGTCCGCGCGCAGCCGCTACGCGCTCTACCTGCGCGGCTACGAAAACGCAAAGATCTCCGGCGTCCGCGTGGCCCATTGCGTCTTCAACAACGTCGCCGAGCCCGACGTGATCGAAAACGTAGCGTCTCTCGAACTCATCGACGACGTGAGAAACGGCAAGCCGATGAACGTGAAGTAGCGACCTCGAGCGCCCCTAAGAGACTGCTTGCATTTCAACCGTGCAATCCGCATACTATATACCTAGGTAGCTAGGTTACGCATGAGTAAACGAAACAACGATATTCTACAAGGCACACTCTCACTGCTGGTTCTCCGGGCGCTCGAAGCGCGCGGAACGATGCATGGCTACGCGCTCACTAGCCACATCCACAAGGCCTCGGCCGAACTGCTGCGGGTCGAAGAAGGCTCGCTCTACCCGGCACTGCATCGGATGGAACAGGAGGGCTGGGTGCGGGCCGAGTGGGGCGAAACCGAAAAGGGCCGCCAGGCCCGGTTCTACTCGTTGACTCCCAAAGGCGGGAAGCAACTCGCGATCGAACGCGAAAGCTGGGAACGGCTCACCAAGGGCGTTTCGCGCGCGCTCCGCTTCGCGTAGCCGGGAGGATTGCACATGGCACAATGGCATCGTCTTGTGAACGTCTTTCGCCGGGGCCGCGTCTCGCAAGCAATCGACGATGAGCTTCGGTTCCACATTGAGGAACGCGTAGATGAGCTGATGGCCGAGGGGCTTGGCGAATCCGATGCGCGGAATGTGGCCGCCCGCCAGTTTGGCAACGCCACGCTATATCGGGAAAGGACGCGTCACATGAACATACCGGGAATGATCGAGGACCTGATCGACGATGCGAGCTATGCCGTGCGCTCGCTGAGGCGCACACCGGCGTTCACGGCGGCCGCAATCCTGACGCTGGCTTTCGGAATCGGCGCCACCACCGCGATCTACAGTTTGATGCGGAGCGTTTGGCTGCGACCCTTGCCGTTTAAGGAGCCCGGCCGTGTGGTGCGGATCTGGGAGACCAACCGCCCGCTGGGCATCACCCGGTTTTCGGCGTCGGTTCTTAACTACCTTTCCTGGTGCGAGCGTTCGAGCGGCTTTCAATCGCTGGTCGCCTTCCAGCCAAGGAGCGCCAATTTGGACGGCCAGGGCGATCCCGAACGTGTGGCAAGCCTCGCCGTGACGGCGCGCTTCTTCGATACGCTCGGCATACGGCCGATTCTGGGCCGCTCTTTCGCCGCGGGCGAGGACCAGCCGGGGCGCGGGCGCGTTGTCATGCTGAGCGACCGCCTTTGGCGATTGCGCTACGGCGGCGATCCGAGTCTGATCGGGCGCGCCATCCAGGTGAACGGCGAAAGCCGCACGGTGATCGGAATCGCTCCGCTCGGGATCGGCTTCACAGCCGACCGCGACATCTTCGAACCGCTCACGCTCGATCCACCGCACGAAAGCCGCGGCAACCATATGATCGAAGTGCTGGCGCGGCTGAAACCGGGCATCGCGATGAGCCAGGCGGAAGCCGATTTGAACCGGCTGGCCGCTCAGCTCGATCGCGAATTTCCGAGTTCGAACCGCGATTGGCGGGCGCGCATGGTCCCGGCGCTCGATTGGATTGTGGATCGCGAGACACGCACCGCACTGACGGTGCTGATGGCCACGGCGGGGCTGCTGCTGGCGATGGCGTGTATCAATGTGGCGAACCTGCTGCTGGCGCGCGCGTCCTCGCGTGTGCAGGAATTCGGCGTCCGGCGCGCGCTCGGCGCCGGCGGCCTACGCATGGTGCGGCAGCTAATAACCGAGAGCACGGTGCTGGCGTGCCTGGGAGGCGCGGCAGGGCTGGTGGTGGCACTGGCGGGACTGAAGGGGATGCGAGCAATCCTGCCGCAAGGCGTTCCCCGCGCCGCGGAGATTTCGCTGGACCTGCCGGTGCTGGCCGTGGCCGCCGGTTTGACGTTGATTACGGGCCTTCTGTTTGGACTGGCTCCGGCGTGGTCGGCGATGAGGGCCGACGTGCACGCCAGCCTCCAAGACGGGCGCCGCACGACGGCAGGCTCCGGCGGGCTCCGCTTGCGGCAGACGCTGGTCGCCGGCGAATTCGCGCTGGCCACGGTGCTGGTGACGGGCGCTGGTCTTCTACTGGCCAGCTTCGTGCGTATTCAATCCGTACACATGGGATTCGATCCCCGAAATGTCCTCACTGCGCGCATCAGCCTGCCGGAGTCCGGATACACGATGGCGAAGGCGGCCGGTTTCTATCGCGATCTCGAGGCGGAGTTGAGAGCGCTCCCGAGCGTCCAAGCCGCCGGAATCTCGAGCGACGTGCCATTCGGCGGAGCCGATACGCAAAATTCGGTGTTCGCGCTCGATAACGCTCCCAAGGATGGCGGACCGACCGTGCAAGCTTCCTGGCGGGTCGCCACTCGCGGGTATTTCGAGGCCCTCCACATCCCACTCCTACGCGGGCGCCTGTATTGGGACAACGAGCCTGCCAACGAAAGCCCTATCGTGCTTGGGGAGAGTCTGGCGCGGCGTCTATGGCCGGATGGCAGAGACCCGATCGGCCGCACGGTTCGCATGGGACCGAACCGGCCCATGACGGTGATCGGCGTCGTCGGCGACGTGCGGCAACTGGATCTCACCGCCAATCCGGCGCCTACCATGTACCCGCCCACTAGCTGGCTATTGTGGGACCCAATGGTCGTCGTAATCCACTCGACCGGCGATCCGCTTCATCTTGCGTCCGCCGTGAGGCACGCCGTCACAACACTAGACTCGCAACAGCCCATCTTCGACGTGCAAACGATGGACGACCTGATTGAAGCCAACTCGTCCCGGCATCGCCTGAATGCGTTCCTGGTAGGCTCGTTCGCGCTGCTGGCGCTGACGCTCGGAGTAATCGGCATCGCTGGCGTAATCGCGTATTCGGTTATTCAGAGAACACAGGAGATGGCGGTTCGGCTGGCGCTCGGAGCCACGCCCGGCCGCGTCATTCGCGCCGTAACGGCAAGCGGGCTGCGCATCTGCGCGGCCGGCCTCGTGGCGGGCCTCATCGGAGCGTATCTGCTCGGTGGTGCCATGGCCGGGCTTCTCTTCCAGGTGCGGCCTGGGGACCCGGCGATTCTGGGAAGCGTGGCAGCCGCATTGCTTACGGCGGCATTGGTGGCCAGTTGGCTGCCGGCTCGCAGAATCTCCCGCATCGATCCAGCCACCGCGCTCCGCAAGGAGTGACGTGCGGCGGCTCCTTCGCGCCTGCTATTCTGGAGGCCATCGGAAACCGAGTTCATGAAAGCTCCCTACACGATTGCACTACTTGTTTTTTGCCTTGCCGCGCCCCTCGCCGCGCAGAAATTCGAAGGGCTGGCTGCCACGCCGCCGATGGGATGGAATAGTTGGAACACCTTCCAAGCCAACGTCAGCGAGAGCCTGATCGAAGAGATGGCCGACGCGATCGTCTCCAGCGGAATGCAGAAGGCGGGCTATCGATACGTCGTGGTGGACGATGGCTGGGAAGCCGCCGAGCGCGATACCGAAGGCAACCTGGTGCCGGACCCGAACCGGTTTCCGCACGGTATGAAAGCCGTCGGCGACTACCTGCACGCGCGAGGCTTCCTGTTCGGCATCCACAACTGCGCCGGAACCAAGACCTGCGCCGGTCTGCCCGGCGGGCGCGGCCACGAATTCCAGGACGCACGTTCGTACGCCTCCTGGGGCGTCGATTATCTGAAATACGACTGGTGTAATCACGGCACGGCGAACGGCGAGGAGACGTACAAGACGATGAGCGCGGCGTTGCGCTCGACCGGCCGGCCGATCGTTTTCAGCCTGTGCGAGTGGGGCGATACCAAGCCCTGGACCTGGGCCAAGGACGTGGGTCATTTGTGGCGCACCACCGGCGACATACTGAATTGCTACGATTGCCAGGGCGCTTACTCGCTCGGCTGGAAGTTCATTTTGGAGTTGCAGGTGGGCCTGGAGCAATACG
>CAZFOP010000185.1:0-7335 GCA_964520085.1 uncultured Solibacteraceae bacterium
ATAGGCCTTGAAAACGTCCTCGCCGTAGCACACCGCGCCGTGATTCTCCATCAACAGCGCATCGTACTTGGGAATCAGCGGCACCATCGGCTCGGTCAGCGCCGGCGTTCCGGGCAGACCGTAGCCGGCGATCGGCACGCAACCCAGGCTGATCACCACCTCTGGCAGCAGCCCCAGATTGAGCGGCTTTCCGGCGGTGGCGAACCCGGTCGCCACGGGCGGATGCGCATGCACCACCGCGCGTATATCCGGGCGCAGTTGGTAAATCTGCAGGTGCATGGCGATTTCGCTGGTGCGCTCCAGCCGGCCCGAGATCTTGTTGCCCTGGTTATCGACGACGATTAAGTCGTCCACACTGAGCATGCCCTTGCATACGCCGGTGGGCGTGGCTAGAATGCGCTCATTATCCAGGCGCAGACTGATATTTCCATCGTTGGCTGCTACCCAGCCTTTTTGAAAGACCAACTTGCCGATCTGGACAATGTCCTCGCGGTATTCGCGTTCCGTCTTAACCATTGCAGAATCTTCGATTGTAGCAAATCGTCGCGATTAGGATGCTCGTAATCCGTGGGGCAGCTCCCCGGCCTGCCAACGGCGCCCCGGCAGACCGAATAGCGCTAACTCCCAACTGGTTTCAACCACCCATCGAGCCAGGCGAGAATGGCGGAAAGCTCGGCAGCCTGGTTACGGCCGTATCTCCACCGGCGTTCCCACCGGAACCATCGTCCAGATTTCTTCGATCTCGGGGTCGGTGACGGCAATGCAGCCCAGCGTCCAGTCGCGGAGCCGGTGTGCCGCACCTATGTACCCTTGTCCATTGGGTAGGCCATGAATCATAATGTCTCCACCCGGCGAGACGCCCAGCCTGGCCGCCCGCCTGCGGTCCTCGGCGTTGGGATAGGAAATCAACAGCGCCCGATGATACTCGCTCGCCGCGAGGCGGGCGCTGATGACGTAGCGGCCCTCCGGCGTCCGAGCGTCGCCCTGCCGTGTCTTGCGCGCCAGGCCACCCTGTCCAAGCGCCACCTTATAGGTGCGGATGATCTTGCCTCCAGCCAGCAGTTCCAGCACGTGATCTTTCTTGTGGATCAACACCTCATCGGCTGTACCCGCGGATGCCGGCCGCTGGGCCGCCGCCGTCAACGCGGCGACGGAGAAGGCCAACACGACGCCCACCATAATTCCGCCTCGCACAAGATTCACGGGCACGAACTCCCAACTGGTTTCAACCACCGATCAAGCCAGGCGAGAATGGCGGAAAGCTCGGCGGCCTGACCACGCTGGTCGCCATCCGCGCCCGGGTCCAGCAGTGCCGATTCCACTTTTCGCGCCTGCAACGCGAAGTAAAGCTCCTCGCACTGCGCATCGCCGCCGATCACCAGCGTGGGAGTGGTGAAATTGGCGGCCGCATAAAGAGGCGAGCGCTCCACATACCGCTGCGCCTGCTCCCACGGCATTCCACCCATCCACGCGGCGCGGCGCCAGCCATCGTCGGCCAGAGCGACCGCGCTCGTCCAATCCACAATCGGACTTCGCGCTACCAAGGCGGTGAATCGCGTCGTGTGCCCCAGCGCCCAGGCCGCCACCGTACCGCCGACCAGCGCGACGCGTCCGGAATCGATGCCGCCCTTGGCGATGGCGGCATCCACGCCGCGCATCGCGTCGTCGAAATCGTCGCCCGGCAACCGCGTCGGCAGCAGATTGCCGAATACCTCGCCATAGCCGGGCGAACCGCGCACATTTAGGCGCAACACCGCGTAGCCGCTCGCCGCAAGAATGTGGGTATCGAGGGGAAACTCATAGCCGAACATAGCGCGCGGTTCGCCGGAGACTTCAACGATCAGCGGAACCGGGTGCGTGCGGTCCACGTTAGGCGGCCAGATCAGCCAGCCCTGCAAAGTGTTGCCCGCCGATTCGAAATGGATCTCTTCCACGGCGCCGGCCGCTCGCTCGGCCAACAATGGCTGGTTGGGCGCAGCCAGCGTGGTCACGCCGCCGGGCAGGTCCACTGCGAATGTCACCAGGTCGCCGCCTTCGGCCGCGGTGGAGCGCACAGTGACGGCGCGGCCGTTATCGGCGAGCGACAGCCCGTCGATGCGCTCCGCGAGGTTCGTAACCTGGCGCGCCGTGCCATCGCCGCGCGCCGCATAGACGTGTGTGGCGCCGTGGTCGTCGGCCAGAAAATACACCGTGCGCGAATCCGAACTCCATTGCGGATGGCGCGCATCCCGGTCGAGCAGCCCGCCGAGCACCTTGCGATGCTCCCCATTTCGACCCATCACACAGACCTTGCGCACGGCGTAGAAGGCCGGCTCGGCGGAAGCGCAAATCCAGGCGATGCGCGCGCCATCGGGCGAGGGCAGCGGATCTTCGTTGACGCCGGAACCGTCGGTGAGGCGGCGGGATTCCCCATCGGCCGCACGCACAGCGAAGATCTGCGCGCTTTCGGCCACACGCGCGGCGGCATCCAGTATCCAATCGCCCGCCGGCATCCAGGCCGGCTCGCCGCGCAGCGTGAAGCCGCCGTGCGAAAGCTGCCGCGCCGCACCGCCATCGACGGAAACCGTGAACAGCTCCACTTCAGGCGGCGCAGCCCGCAACAGGCCCAGCAACTCGGGCGGAGCCCAGGGCGACGCGGCAGTGCGCGGCCCGATGGCGGCGGTGAAAGCGATCGAGCGTCCATCGGGCGACCACGTCAGCGCCATCGGCGCAGATTCGCCAGTCGAAACCACGGACTGCTCGCCGCCCTCGATCGCAACGATGTGGATCCCGCGGCCGCCATCGCGATCCGAGAGGAAGGCGATCCGCGCACCATCCGCCGACCAGCGCGGCGACCGGTCGCGCCACGGCCCGTCCGTAATGGCGCGCTGCCGCTTGCCGTCGGTGGAGACGAGGCGCAGGTTGGCGCGGCCGTCCCAGCGTTCCCCGTAAACCACTTGCGTGCCGTCGGCGGAGACGCGCGGGTCCTCGACCGTCCGCCACGCCCTCGCGTCGGCCGGTGTAAACGGCGTTCCGGCAAAGGCCGCGCCGGCGATCGCCAGCCACGAAATCATGCACCCGATCCGCATCGTCGAAATCACCTGGTGGGGCATGCTTTAGCTTGCCCGTACCGTATTGATTCGATATACGTCATAATCCCATAGGGCGTGCCCAATCGCCGGTAGTGGTCGGGCGCGCGACGCGAAAGTAGCGCCGTATCGGATTCCGAGGGAACCTGTCTGCGTCCGAGCGTAAAGGCACGCCCGGAAAAGTCCTCAGCCCGGAGGGCGAAAGAAAGTAGCCCATGGCGCAAGCCATGGGATAAGTACGGTTCCCTGCGAGCCCCGGAACGGGGCGGAAGATCACTCGCGGAATACGTCGTACGCCCCGCCGGGGCTTGGCCCGCACCAAATGTTAGAGCATGCACTCCATTTCCATGTCATACACCCGTAGTGGTCTTACGACGATTTGCAGGGCAAGCGAAACAGGGTGCTGAAAAAATCTCACGAGCATTCTTGAGCCACGGATAAACGCCGATGAACGCGGATAAGGCTTGTTTTCTCAATCTGCGTTCATCTGTGTTTATCTGTGGCCGGTTCTGTTTTGCCGATTTTCGGCAGCCCCTAAAGCACGCCCCACCACCAAAACATTATCTTTCCATCCTGTTTTTACCGGTTTCGGTGTATTCTGAAGATCGGAGGAGACGCGACACGGTCAAGTTCTGCGTACTGGCGAGTGGCAGCTCGGGCAACGCCACACTGCTGAGGACCGGGAACACGCGCATCCTGCTCGACGCCGGGCTGAGCATGCGGGAGCTCGGCAAGCGGCTGGCTGGCATTGGCGAGCAGCTTGCCGATATCGACGCCATCCTGATCACCCACGAACATTCCGACCACGTGGCCGGCCTGCCGGTGCTGGCGCGCAATCGCGGCGTGCGCGCGGTGATTTACATGACTCGGCTCACCGCGCCTACCATCGACTGGGGCGAAACTCCGCCGGCGCGCCTCGAGACATTCCAAGCCGGCGCCGCGTTTTCGATCGGCGACATTGAAGTGGAAAGCTTCGGCATCCCGCACGACGCGGTGGACCCGGTTGGCTACGCTTTCACCGCCGAGGGCGTCCGCATCGGGGTGGCCACGGACCTCGGCTACGTTCCCGAATCCGTCAAGTTTCATTTGCGGCGCACCGACCTGCTGCTGCTGGAAGCCAATCACGATCTCGACATGCTGAAAGTCGGGCCGTACCCGTGGAGCGTGAAACAGCGCGTGATGAGCCGCGTGGGCCACTTGTCGAACTTGAGTATGTCGGATTTTCTGGAACAGGACATGGACTCTTCGACGGCGCATCTGGTGCTGGGCCATTTGAGCCAGCAGAACAATCACCCGGAGATCGTGCGCATGGTGGGCCAGCAGGCGCTCGAAGCCCGCGGCATCGCGACGCGCCTGGAAATCGCCTCCCAGCACCAGCCATCGCAGGTGTATCGGTTTTAGAAACTGTATGCGCGCCCACCGGCGATGGGCCATCGGCAGGTAGGACAGGCCATCGGTTTTTGTGGCCTGTCGCCGGCGGGCGAAGGACGGCGAGCGGTAATTGGTTAATTGGTGACAGTCATCAATTACCCTTGTTCTCTTATCCGTGTTTATCTGTGTTCATCTGTGGCTCAGCGGTTTTCAAGTCTTTGATGGGAGCATAGGACCGACATGATCGCACGTTACACGCGGCCCGACATGGGCCGGATCTGGAGCGAACAGAATAAGTTTCAGCAGTGGCTGGAAGTGGAGCTGGCGGCCTCGGAGGCGCTCGCGGAACTGGGCACTGTCCCGGCCGAAGCCGCGCGCCTGCTCCGCGCGCACGCCGGCTTCGACGTGGCCCGCATCAACGAAATCGAGAGCGAAGTGAAGCACGACGTGATCGCCTTCACCACCGCGGTAGCGGAGAGCATGAAGCAGGCTGGCCACGGCGAAGCCTCCCGCTGGCTGCACTATGGACTGACCTCGAACGACGTGGTGGATACCGCCCAGGCGCTGATGCTGACCCAAGCCGCGGCGATCCTCAAGACCGGTCTCGAATCGCTGCGCGCCGTGTTGAAGCGGCGCGCGCTCGAATTCCGCCGCACGGTGCAAGTCGGCCGCACCCACGGCGTACATGCTGAGCCAATCGTGTTCGGCCTGAAACTGGCCATCTGGCACGAAGAGGCCGGACGCAATTTGAAACGCCTGACCGCCGCTGCCGACGATCTGCGCGTCGGCAAGACTTCGGGCGCGGTCGGCACCTTCGGCCACATCGGCCCGGAAGTGGAAGAGCGGATTTGCGCGCGGCTCGGCCTGGCCGCCGCGCCGGTGACTTCACAGGTGATTCAGCGCGACCGGCACGCGGCGTTTGTCGCCGCGCTGGCGCTGGCTACCGCCCTATGCGAAAAGATCGCGCTCGAAGTGCGCCACTTACAGCGCACCGAAGTGCGCGAAGCGGAAGAGTACTTCGCGCGCGGCCAGAAGGGCAGCTCCGCCATGCCGCATAAACGCAACCCTGTCACCTGCGAGCAGATCTGCGGCTTGGCGCGCGTCGTCCGCGCCAACGTGCAAGCCGCCTTCGAAGACGTCGGCCTCTGGCACGAGCGCGATATCTCTCATTCCTCCGTCGAGCGCGTGATTCTTCCCGATTCCTGCATCCTCGCCGATTACTTATTCGATAAGACGACTAAGTTGGTCGATAAGTTGCTCGTCTATCCCGACCGCATGCGCCGCAACTTAGATCTCACACGCGGCCTGGTCTTCTCCGGCCAGTTACTCTTAGATCTTGCCGCCGCCGGCATGCTCCGCGAGCAGGCTTACAAAACCGTGCAAGCCCACGCCATGCGCGCCTGGGAAGGCGAAGGCGATTTCCGCGCCGCGATTGAGGCCGACCCCGAAATCCGCGCCATCCTCACGCCAGAGCAGATCGCCGAGTCTTTCTCGTCGGACCGCCAATTGCGCAACGTAGACAAGATCTTCGCGAGGGTGTTCCCGGAAGCGGGGTAGGCAGACGAATGAAGGCCGGAAAATGCGTCTGTCACCTTTACATTTAATCTCTCCTCCAGCGCCTCGACGGCAGTCGTAAAGCGGTCAAGCGCCTTCGGAGGGATAGGTTCGTGTTCCGCCATATATGTCCTCACTTCTCGTTTTGGATACCGGAAACCAGGCCGTCCGTGAGGTAAACATATGCGCCGGAACCGAACACCCATTGTTCCGATTTCCCGGCTGCGGTGACGGTTTGGGAAATCGACTTCGGCTCGCGCCAGCTCATCTTGACCTGCTCTTTCGTCATCCCAAGAGCGACTTTCTCGTCTTGAATCGCGTCCCAGATCGGTTTGGGCCACGGGTAGGCTTTTTTCGGGTCGACGCGCGACAAGTGCTTATCGATATGACCGAAGCCGACGAGGATCTTGCTGCCGTTGGTACCGCTGATGTTAACGTCCAGGTATCCTTCGTCACCGCTCTCGCTCTTGAGAATGAGTCATATCGGTTCTTCATTTCGCCAACCGACCACGACATCAACCACCGTCACGGGAGAGAACTTCTTCACTTTCACCGAGCCATACTTCTCCGATGCTTCGTCATAGGTCACAAGTTCCGATGACAGCAGCCAGAAAGTCTTTCCCATCAGGTCCTTTCTCGCCTGATCTATTTCGTCAAGAAACGTGATCCCGGTCAAGGTTTCCGTGTAGATCGTGCCGACGTACTGGCGTTTCGACTCCTCCATCTCAATCACGACCTTCGGGAACTGTTCCAGCTGCACAGCCACGATGGTGCCAATCTTGCCGACAGCTTCCTCGTACGTCGGGTTCCCAAACTGCCCACTGCCGCCGGTGAACGACTGGTAGCCGTACTCCCTCAATGAACGCGGTTCTGGCAAGAATATTACGCGTTTTCCCTGCCACTCGCTTATCGGGAGGTATTTGTATCCCGGCCAGCCATTATTGACTGGAGCCTCCTCCTTCGCCTTTCCGATCGACCCATCTCTCACGTACGGGGACTGAGCAACGAGCGAAGCCGCTGTGGCCCAGACACTGCATATCCAAATCCTCAGCCTCATCAAGGCGTCCTCGTACTGAGATTTGTAGCACGACTCGCATCCGGTTGGGATTTGCTGAGCGATTCGTGGGCTACCAGGCGACCAGAAGATCGTGCAACTTCGCAGCTACGGTTGTTTTCTGAGACTGCGGCAAAGTGCCGAGATGACGCGCGATCATCGAGGCATGGATGGTGGCCAGCTTATGGAGTTGGAGCACCGACGCGGTCTTCAGATTTGTGGACTGAAGGTACGGGGACAGGAAGCCGTGAAACAATCGATTCTTGATCGCGCGCCTCGGGGCGTTTC
>CAZFOP010000186.1:0-7323 GCA_964520085.1 uncultured Solibacteraceae bacterium
CCAGCACACCAGCAGCACCAGCGGATGAATCAGCGCCCACACCCAGCCGATGATCGAGCCGACGAAGCGCTGCTCGAAATCGCGCCGCACCAGTTGAAATAGCAGGCTGCGCCGTCCCACCAGGTTTCGAAGAAAGAAGCTTCCGGGAACTCGTTGCATCACGTGGAAATTGGACGATACCAGCTTGTCCAGAAGCGCGCAAGTACCGGGTAGAGGAATAACACGCCTCGCCGGCGTCCTGTTTTTCGATGGGGATGCTCAGTCGTCCGCTCTGCCGGGCTGCCGCAGGTCCTGCGCCGTGGCCGCATGTGAGCGTTCGGTGGACCCGGGTAGGCATTCCACAATCACAACGGGCGGACCTGAGCTCCAAGATCCGCTCGCAGTATTTGTCGCCCGGCCCTGTGCCTGGGGTATTCATGCCTTTTTGATGAACCGCGCCTTAAGATCATGGCGTAGCCAAAGTCTCTCCGCAGAGACACGTCCGCATCAAGACTCGCCGCGCTGCGACCGTAGCCAAGCCCGACACAAAGTCCGATTGCAAACAGGAAAAGGAGCTATTCATGAGCATTGCACTGCGATGCGCACCGATGTTCGTTGTCTCTCTATTGCTCGTTCGAGGTGTGGCGTGTGGCCAGACAACGCCGCCAAGCAGTCCGCCGCAGTCCGAATCCGAAGAGGGGACGTCCAACGACCTTTTCATCATGTTCGGCTCGGACTTGGATCGTCCCGGCCTGGAGCCGAGAGCCAACTACAACATTGGCCTGGGGCACACGTTCGGATTCTTGAAGAAAGACCCGATTGGCGACGAACTCACCTTCGGCTACACCTACGAAAACGGTGGCACCCACGGGTTTCTGCATACTCAGTATGGCGAAGACACGGAGGCCTTTGGGATCATGAAGAACTTCGCACTGCCAAAGACCAAGCGCCTTACTGGATATACATGGATACAAGGCGGCATCACGAGCATGACCGGCTATCCATCCGTCCGCAATCGCTTCTACGACGGCGAGTCGCTCGGTCTGATTGTTCGCTTCAACGACCATCATTCCATCTGGATTCAGGAAACATTCAATAAGGTCGTGACCGTACCCTGGTACACGACTGCGAGCATCGGCTACACCCGCAGTTGGTAGCGTCGCACGCCGCGGAGCAGCAGTGACGACCCGCCGCCGCGCATCGGAGAAAACCTCCCGTGCTCGTGCCCTCCGTTCAGCCTGAGCCGACGGAGAGCGCACTACCACCGGTCCAGCAAGCCGGTTTCCGGGCTGATATACTGATAGCTTGAGCTAACATGCCGAAGCGTACATTTCAACCAAATAACCGCCATCGCGCCAAGACTCACGGGTTCCTCAGCCGCATGGAAACCAAGAACGGGCGCGCGGTGCTGGCCCGCCGCCGGGCGCGGGGCCGCAAGAAACTTACTGTCAGTTCGGAGAGGTAGGGGTTTCCGGGCATGCCCGGCCGCTACAGTTTCCCCAAACGTGTCCGTCTGTTGCGATCCACGGATTTTCGTCGTGTCTATGACCAGGGAAGCCGCTTTTCGTGCCCCATATTCGCGGCGTTCTGCCTGCTCGGCGTGGACGAGGACGGGCCGCGCATCGGGTTCACGGTGCCGCGCACACTGGGCAAAGCGGTGGTGCGTAACCGGATCAAGCGCCGCATGCGCGAAGCCGTGCGAATGCGGCTGGACGGGCTGAAATCATCTTGGTCGATTGTCATCAATCCACGGTCGAGAGCGCTCGCTGCCCCGGCGGCGGAACTGGAACGCGAAGTGGAGCGCCTGTTTCAGCGCTGCAATGGATCGTCCTAGGGCTCCTGCGCGTATACAAGATGGGGATCTCCTGGTGGCTGCCCTCGGCGTGCCGTTTTCATCCGACCTGTTCGGAGTACATGCGGGAAGCGGTCGCGCGGTACGGCGCGTGGCGCGGAGTATGGATGGGCCTCGGCCGGCTGGCGCGCTGCCATCCATTTCATGCCGGGGGCTTCGACCCGGTCCGGTAGACGGGACAGGCGGAATCAAAGCGAATGGCAGAACCAGGTAACGGCGGATCGCCAAAAGAGATGTCGATGGAAGTGCGGCTGTTGCTTGCCTTCCTGCTGATGGGCGTCGTGATGTTCGTCACGCCCTACTTCTACAAGACTCCGCCACCGGCGAGGAACGCGCAGAAGACGACCGAAGCGCAAAACGAGCCAAGCCTGGCGCCTGCTCCGCCCGCCGCCACGGACACGGCGGCTCCGGTTGCGCCGGCAGCTTCCAGCGCCGCTCCCACGGAGCCGGCCACTTTGGCGCTGTCCTTGCCGCAGGTGACCATCGATACCAACCTGTTCCGCGTCGCCTTCAACAACCAGGGCGCGACGGTGCGAAGCTGGCAGCTCAAGAAGTACAAGGGCAACGACAATAAGCCGCTCGACCTGCTGAACCCGGCCGTTGCATCTTCGGACGTGCCGTTTCCGTTTGCGCTCTATTTCGCCGGCCAGCAACCCACCGCGAAAGTGAATCAAGTCTATTACACCCAGACGCCGGATGCCAACGGCTTGGGCGTTGCATTCACGTATAGCGACGGACACACCAGTGTGCGCAAGACCTTCCACTTCCAGCGCGACAGTTACCTGTGCGACGTGTCGAGCGAAGTTACGGTGGACTCGCGGCCGCTCGTCCACGCGATCGAATGGCGCGGTGGCTTCGGCGACCTGACGGTTTCCAGCGCGGCCTCCAAGGAATACGCAATCTACTTCAGCCCGGCTGAGAACAAACTCTACGAGCAGGCCGCCAAGGCCGCTAAAGATGGGCCGTCGGCGGCTACCGCGAATTTCTCGTTCGCCGGCCTCGAGGATCAATATTTCGCGGCCGTGTTTTTGCCGGAAAACGGCGAGGCGATTACAGCGGGCGACCGGCCGCCGCTCGTCGTCACGACTTTCTCCGACACGCTGCGCACGATGGCCGTCGAGAAGCCGCAGCCGATGGTGGGCGCATCGGTTTCGCTCGGCGCCGGCAATCGTTTCCGGCTGTTCGTGGGGCCCAAGGATCTGGATCTGCTGAAGAGCGTGGACCCGAAGCTGGAACAGGTGGTGAGCTTCGGCTGGCTTTCGATTCTGGCCAAGCCCCTCTTTCTGGTTGTCAACTGGTTCCACAAATCGTTCATACACAATTTCGGCTGGGCCATCGTATTGGTTACGGTGGTGATCAACCTGGCGCTCTTTCCGCTGCGGCTGAACAGCATGAAGTCGATGCGCAAGATGCAGGCGCTGAAGCCGCAGATCGACGTGATCAACGCCAAGTACAAGAAGCTGAGCCTGACCGATCCGCGCAAGGCGGACCAGCAGGCGGAAACCATGGCGCTGTATAAGGCGAATGGCGTGAACCCGATGGGCGGATGCCTGCCGATGGTGATTCAGCTTCCCTTCTTCATCGCGTTTTACAAAGTGTTCACCGTCTCGGTGGAAATGCGCGGGGCGAACTGGCTGTGGGTGACCGACCTTTCGCAGCCGGAGACGCTCCCTCTCCACATCCTGCCGCTGATCATGATTGCCAGCCAGTTCTGGATGCAGAAGATGACGCCCACCGCCGCGCCGGGCGGAGATCCCAATCAGCAAAAGATGATGATGTATATGATGCCGCTGATCTTCGGCTTCATGTTCTACAATCTGCCCAGCGGCCTGGTGCTATACTACTTGACCAGCAATCTGGTAGGGATGGGGCTGCAGTTGTTCTTCAACCAGACGGCAAAGCCCGATGACGCCGCCGGCAGCGTGGCACCGCTCAAGAAAAACAAAAACAGGAAATAAGCCGTGACACAGCGAAAATACTCGGTCGATTCGATTGGCGAGCGGATAGACGGTTTCCTCGGTTCCCTGCTGGCCAGCGCCGGCTTCGAGTTGCGTTACAAGATTTCCGACGCGGATCCGGGCGAAAGCGATTTCGAAACCCCCGACGTGCTGGTGAACTTCAGCGGGCCGGATGTGGATCTCCTGCTGGCCAACCGCGCGGAGTTGCTGCTGGCGTTGGAGCAGGTGACGATGGAGAAGCTGCGGTTCGGCTCCGACGAACACTCGCGGCTTTCCTTCGACGCCAACGATTACCGCCTGCTGCGGATCGAGGAACTGCGGCTGAGCGCGCAAACCGCGGCCGAAAAAGTGAAGCGCACCGGAACGCCGTTCCGCTTCAACCCGATGAACAGCCGCGAGCGGCGCGTGATTCACCTGGCGTTGCGCGGGGAAACCGCCGTGCGTAGCGAAAGCGCCGGCAGCGGGCCCGGACGGCAGGTGGTCGTCTATCCGGCCGGAATGGCGAGCCTGCCCGATGTGCCCTACGTGCCGCCTCCACGGCGCGATGGACCGGGCGAGCGCCGCGGCGCACCAAGGCCGCGCGGACGAAGATAGAGATCATGGCGCGCGGTCCGTGGGGCAGGCACTCAGGTCTGAGCGGGCAAGCCCGGAGGGCGAAAGAAAGTAGCCCAAGGCGTCAGCCTTGGGAATCGCAAGAAGGGATGGAAAGCCCCGGAACGGGGCGAAAGACCCTGTCGCAGACAAGATTCTGACGCCCCGTTCCGGGGCTGCGTTTGGGACGGCTCGGACCCACGGCTCGCGCCGTGGGCTATTTTCTTTCGCCCTCCGGGCTTAAACAAGATGAGGCGGGGCGATCCGTTCCTCTTCCCCAATGTGCTTGCATTAGCCTTTATTAGGGGCAGCCCCACAACCTGTGCAGCTTGACGATACCATCGTCGCCATCGCCACTCCGCTGGGACGCGGAGGACTGGGGATGGTGCGGCTTTCCGGCAACCGGGCCCGCGCGATTGCCGAAGCCATCCTGCGTTTTCCCGCCAGGAGCCTCTGGCGCGCCTGGCACGCACGCTCGGCCGAACTGACCGACGCGCCCGGCAGAGTGATCGACCAGGTGGTAGCGACCTTCTTCGAAGCCCCTCGATCCTATACCACCGACGATGTGGTGGAGATCTGCTGCCACGGCTCGCCCGTAGTGTTGCGGCACGCGGTGGAGCGCGCGGTGGAAGCCGGCGCGCGCATGGCCGAGCCCGGCGAATTCACCCTGCGCGCTTTCTTGCGCGGCCGCCTCGATCTCCCGCAGGCCGAAGCCGTGCGCGACTTGATCGAAGCCACCACGCTCTACCAGGCCCGCGTGGCGGCGCAGCAAGCCTCCGGCTCGGTTTCGCGCCGGCTGGCGCCGATCAAAGAGAAGTTGCTGGAGCTGATTGCCCTGCTCGAAGCCGGTATCGATTTCGCCGAAAACGATGTCGGCGTGGCGGGGGACGCTGCGATCCTCGGCCGCCTCGCGGTGGTGGCAGCGGGCGTCGGCGAGCTTGCGCGAAGCTTTCAGTACGGCGCGCTGGTGCGGGACGGCTTGTCGCTGGCCATTGTGGGCCGGCCCAACGTGGGTAAGAGCAGCTTGTTCAACCGCCTGCTGGAGCAGGACCGCGCGATTGTAACCGAAATCCCGGGCACCACGCGCGATGTGGTTTCCGAAACCGCCGCCATCGGCGGCATCCCCGTGAAACTGCACGACACAGCGGGCATCCGCGAGGCGGGCGGCAAAGTGGAGGCGATGGGAATTGAGCGCAGCTTCCAGGCTATGGCGGATGCGGACGTGACGCTGGTGGTGCTGGATGCTTCGGCCGTGCCGGAAGCGGAAGACCTGGCGCTGATCGAACGCGCGCGCGCAGCGGGGCGGGCGTTGGTGGCGGCGAATAAGAGCGATTTGCCGCGCGCCGCCGTGCCGTTTGCGGAGGCGATCCTGGTCTCGGCCCTCACCGGCGACGGCATCGACCGCCTGCGGCAAGCCATCCTTGACGCGGTGGCGCCGGGCGGAGCTTTCGATCCCGAGACCGGATTCATCACCAGCCTGCGCCACGAGCAGTTGCTGCGCGCTTCCGAGCGCTGGATCGAGAAAGCGCGCGCAGCGGTCGGAGACGCGATTCCGCACGAGATGCTGTTGTTGGATCTTTACGCCGCGTTGCAGCTTATCGACGCCATCACCGGTGGCACTACCGCGGACGATATTCTCAACCGCATTTTCTCGACGTTCTGCATCGGGAAATAGGTTGGCCCATTTCCGAAGCGTGGATTGGCTGGACCCGTGGGACGGTCAGCGCAAGATGGCACTTGGGGTATTTCTTTAGGAAAAGTCTGAGCGGGCCAGGGAGTCCGCCACGCGGCTCCCCGAATCTGTGGTGCTTCGCCCGCACTGCTATCTTCACCGGGATCGCCACCTGGCGCCGTGAGCTTCCGAATTGATCTAGGGTTTTGCGGCGTGCCACGCTAAAATAGTGCCCGATGCGGTTGGCGCTCCAGATTCTCTCATTGGCAGTCGATCTGCCTTTGCAGGTTCTGGTTGTCGCTGCGCTGTTGCGCGGTTCCTGGCGCCGTTTTCCGATTGTGCTCGCGTTGTCGGTGGTGGAGCTGGTTTCTGCTCTGGTCCAGGCGCCGGGCACTCTGCAAACCATGGGCGGCCACCGTCCGCCGGGGCTTGCGTATGAGACCGTTTACTGGTACGGCGCGACCATTGACGGCCTGCTCCTTTACTCCGTCGTGATCAGCCTGCTTTACCGGGCCTGCGGGCGCCTTCGTTCGGCCCGGCCGGCCCGCGTGGCGTTGATTCTGGGAGCTTGCCTGGTGGCGGGCGGGACTCTTCTGGCACACTACGATCCGTCGCTGAAGCCTGGCCTGTGGTTGACGCCGTGGTTCCGCGATTTGAATTTTGCCTGCATGTGGATGAATTTCGTGCTCTTCGCCTCGCTCTTGGCGGCGCGGGACAAAGACCGGCAACTGCTGTTGCTTTCCGGCGGGTTGGGCGTGGAATTCGCCAGCGATGCGATCGGCGAATCGCTGCGCCAGATGGCGATACGGTCGCGATCGCATCCGCTGGCGATGACCGGCGCCTTGTTGATGGTTGCCGGCGGGGCGTTCCGATACTTTACATGGTGGCGGGCGTTGCGTCGCCAATCGGAAAAGGAGACGCCGGCCGCCCTCGCACCGCTGTACCCGCGCGGTTCGACGTGAAGTCCGCCGCCGCGGATCGGACCGGGCTTTGAGCGGTTCTCTCATGCGGCTTGACGATACCATCGCCGCCACATCGGGGCGCATCGGAAAATGGGCTCGACTGCGGTTTTTGCCGCGTACGCGGTTTGCCCAAAGCCGCTGGTCAGCTTCGGGCGCGGGCGGGAAGATCAAGGAGAACAGCGAACGGCGGGACTAGGTCACGCTCCCGTTGAAACCAGACAGCAGTTACGGTTGGCTTGGCGGTGCTATGCTACTTAGCCCAACTTCCGCACATCCGGGCCTCCGCGAGTTTTCTTGAGGTTGTTTGCG
>CAZFOP010000187.1:0-7282 GCA_964520085.1 uncultured Solibacteraceae bacterium
GCTGCTCGATTTCCTAGGGCAGGCAGACTATAGTCTGCAAGGGCCGGAAAGCATCGCGCTCGATCCCAGCGATCCCAACCGCGTTTACATCGCGGCTGGCATGTATATCGGCAGCGAAACGGCGATGCTGGTTTCCACCGACCAGGGTGCCACTTTCACCATCTACAAGACGCCGGGATTCTCGATGGGCGCCAACACCGACGGACGCGATGTGGGCGAGCGCCTGGCGGTGAATCCGTTTAACCCCAGCGAACTTTTCATGGGCACCCGCCAGGTAGGGCTTTGGAAGAGCGAGGACCATGCCCAAACCTGGGCACAGGTCAAGAGCTTTCCCGTCTTGAGCTCCGCCAACGACGGCGGCAGCGGCGAAAACTTTGGCGTGCAGTGGGTGCTGTTCGATCCGCTCAACTCCGGCACTGTCTATGCCGGTGTTTATGCGACGTCCGCAATCTACAGAAGCACCGACGACGGCGCGACCTGGAAGGCGCTGCCCGGGCAGCCGCTAGCCTGGCCGTACAGCGTTAGCTCAGGGACGCACGCTCCGGCGCCGATGCGCGCGGTTCTGAATCCAGACGGCAATCTTTATGTGACTTACGGCGACTTCCCCGGCCCCAACGGCATGAGCTACGGCTTGGTGGAGCAGTTCAATGTCTCGACCGGCACATGGACCAACGTCACGCCGCCGCTTGAAGCTGACGGGGAGCCGTCGCAGCGCGGCGGATTCTGCGGCATCAGCCAGGACCCGACCCGCCAAGGAACTGTGGCCGTCGCCACCTTGGACCGCTGGTGGCCGACCGACACGGTTTACATCACACACGATGGCGGCAAGACGTGGACCGATCTCGGCGTACTCACCTCCGACGCCGGCATCGA
Source organism: uncultured Solibacteraceae bacterium (assembly GCA_964520085.1). GTDB lineage: Bacteria > Acidobacteriota > Terriglobia > Bryobacterales > Bryobacteraceae > Bog-375. The sequence goes on from CAZFOP010000187.1 coordinate 874, forward strand.
TGGGCCGCAGGGGGCCAATTTCTACTTCAGTCCTTCCGTTTTCCGGCCGATCTCACCGTGGTTGACCTTTGGCAATGCGGCACCGGATGCGACCGCGGGTTTCGGCTGGTGGATGTCTTCGCTTCTGATCGACCCAATCAATCCCAATCACCTGATGTACTCGACCGGCGCATCGGTTTTCGCTACGGACAACGTCTCCGCGGCCGATTCCGGCCAAGCCCCCACGTGGTATGTGCAGGGACTGGGAATCGAGCAGACGGCGGTGACCGCGTTGATCAGCCCCACGCAAGGCGCGCACCTGCTGAGCGGAGTCGGCGACATTGGTGGCTTCCGACACGACGGTTTTTCCATTTCGCCCACCGGAGGCATGTACAACAACCCGGTCGTGAGCACAACCGACGGACTCGACTGGGCCGGGCAAAACCCGCAGTTCGTCGTCCGCACCGGCATTGCCACGAGCGCTTCGACCAGCCCGTGCAACTACGGAGGGTACTCGAGCGACGGCGGCACCACCTGGACGCCGTTCGGCAGTTGCGCGGCCGGTGGCAACAACAGCAACGCTGTAGGATCGATTGCGGCGGATGCGAGCGCCACCGTGATGATGTGGACCGCGCCCAGTAGCGCCAGCGCGCCACAGTATTCCACGGACAATGGCGGAAGCTGGAACGTAGCTGGCGGTAATCCGGGCCTGCATGCGGCAGTGGCGGATAAGGTGATCCCGCAGTTGTTCTATGCTTTCGATGGCGTCGACTTCTACAGCACAACTACGAGTGGCGGAAAGACCTTTTCCACGGTCAACAAGACCAAGTTTTACGCCGGTGCGCCGACAAACGCGCCGGTGGCGAATTTCGCGCGAGCCGGCGACCTCTGGCTGCCGTTGGGCGATTTCGGTCTTTACCATTCCGCCGATGGCGGCGCCACCTGGACACAGGTGCCTAGCGTCTTGCAGGCCAACATGGTGAGCGTCGGAGCGGCCAATCCCCGCGCACGCACGGGAGTGCAATCGATCTTTCTTTACGGCGTGGTTTCGCAAGCCACCGCGGTCGCCATCTATCGCTCCGATGACAATGGATCGACCTGGGTGCGAGTCAACGACGACGCGCATCAGTACGGCGGCCCATCGGTGATTGCGGCCGATTCGCGCGTCTATGGGCGGGTTTATCTCGGCATGAACGGACGCGGCATCGTTTACGGCGACATCCTCAGCGACCCGCTGGGCGGGGGCGGCGCCGGCCCGCAATAGGGGCCTGTCAGCAGACAGCGAGCACCATCGCCAGCAACCGCAGGCCGCGCGCACCGATTTGCCGGGCTGCACACGATACCGTATTCGACAGCGGTGGTATCACCATCGAGTACCGGTGGTAAAATCACTGTTTTCAGGGCCGGACCCAGCGGGGTGAACCGATCGGTGCCGGCAGTTCAATCGCGAGCTAGAGGAAAACTCCATGGTTAACCCGAAACGTCTGCTGCCCGGTGCAATTCCACTCTGTCGTGTCGCCCTTGGGCTGTGTTTGTTCGCATCCCTAAGCTCGGCGCAATCGGCCCCCATCCTGGCTCCCTACAAGTGGGAGCCGGTCCGAATCGTGGGGGGCGGGTACATTCCGAGCCTGATCGCGCATCCCAAACAGTCCGGCCTGATTTATGCGCGCACCACGGGCGGCGGCGTGTACCGCTGGAATCCGACGACGCAGGAATGGATTCCGCTGCTCGATTTTCTCGTGGGAACCGACAATGCTTTGATGGGCCCGGAGAGCGTCGCCCTCGATCCAACCGATCCCACGCGTCTCTACATCGCAGCGGGCACCAGCGGCCCAGAGTCGGCGCTGTTGGTTTCCACCAACCAGGGCGCCACCTTCACCATCAATCGAAATCCGGGTTTCCAGATGGCCCCTAGCAACAACGGGGCTAATGCCGGCGAGCGCCTGGCCGTGAACCCGTCCAATCCGAGCGAACTCTTCATGGGCACTCGCTCCCAGGGCCTCTGGAAGAGCGAAAACAACGCGCAAACCTGGGCTAAGGTGAACAGTTTTCCCGTTTCCAGCTCCGCCGATGGGTATGGCGTGAATTTTGTGCTATTCGATCCCGTGAACTCCGGCACCGTCTACGCCGGCGTTTACACGACGGAAACGATTTACAAGAGCACCGACGACGGTACAACCTGGACGGCGCTGCCCAACCAGCCGCTCTCCTGGCCCTTCAGCGTAACCGGCACGATCCGCCCTCCGGAACCGCTGCGCGCGGTGATCAATCCGGACGGCAATCTATATGTCACTTACCAGAGCTTTGAGGGCCCAGGCCCCAACCCTGTTGGCCTGACCTACGGTCTGGTGGAGAAGTTCAATCCGTCCGCTGGCACATGGACCAACATCACGCCGCCGCTCGATACCAAAGACGGCGAAACCACACAGACCGGCGGATACTGCGGCATCACCCAGGACCCGAACCGCCAAGGCACCGTGGCCGTCGCCACGCTGAACCGCTCACCGTCGTCGTCTTCATCGTCGTCGACTACGACGTTCAGCGACACGATCTTCATCACACACGATGGCGGCAATACGTGGATCGATCTCGGCGCCATCACGTCCTCCGGTGGCGTTTATGCATCTGAGATTCCCGCCGGCTTTTTGTACTTCGGCCCTTCGGTGTTCCTGCCGGTCTCGCCCTGGCTGGACGCCGGCTACGGGGCCCCGGTCACCGGTTTCGGCTATTATATGTCTGGTCTCTTGATCGACCCGGTCAATCCCGAACATCTGCTGTACGGCACAACCGGCACCATCTTCGCGACCGAAAACGTGTCCGCGGCCGATTCCGGCAAATCCCCTACGTGGTCCGTGCAGGCGCTGGGCATCGAGGCCTCCTATGTGCCGGAGGCGATCAGCCCCACCGAAGGCGCGCACCTGTTAAGCGGAGCCCTGGGTGGCTTCCGGCACGACGATTTTGCCGTATCGCCCCCCGGCGGCACGTTCAGCGGTCAGGGAGTGCTCTTTGGAAATATCGACGGCTTGGACTGGGCGGGGCAAAATCCCCTGTTCATAGCCGCCGTCGGCGTTCCTGACTTCCCGACCACGGGCCCGTGTAACTGGGGTGGATACTCGACCGACGGTGGCACCACCTGGACGCCGTTCAATGGTTGCGCCACAAATGCCGCTACGACGCTTAACAATCCGGGAACGATTATTGTGGATGCGAGCGGAACCATGATAATGTGGACTCCGCCAGGCTCCATCAGCACGTCGCAGTATTCCACCGACGGCAACGGCGGCATCTGGACTCTGGCCACGGGACTCCCGCAGAGATTCACTCCCGTAGCGGATAAGGTGGCGCCGAAGACGTTTTATTCCTTCGATGGTGCCAGCTTCTACAGCACCGCGAGCAGTGGCGGAACCGCTTTTTCCAAAGTGAGCAAAACCACGTTCACGCGAGGCATGACGCCGTTCTTGCCGGTGGCGAACTTCGCGCGGGCCGGCGACCTGTGGCTGCCGGCGAGCGGCTTCGGTCTCTATCATTCCTCCGATGGCGGCGTCAACTGGACAGCCCTGCCGAACGTCTTACAGGCGAACATGGTGACGCTGGGAGCGCCAAATCCGCGAGCCCGCAAGGAAGTGCAAACGATCTTCGTTTATGGTGTGATCGCCGGGGCGAGCACATACGGAATCTTCCGCTCGGACGACAACGGAACGACCTGGGTGCAGGTGAACGACCCCGCGCATCAGTATGGCGGGCCAAGTGTGATCGCAGCCGATACTCGCGTCTATGGCCGGATCTTTGTCGGCACGAGTGGGCGCGGCATCGTCTACGGCGATATCCTTACCGAACCGCTGGGCGGCAGCGGTCTCGGGCCGCAGTAAGTTACTTATCGGCATCTCCGGGGCGCGGCTTTAGGCTCACGAGGAGGCGATGGCGCCGAGTGAACAGGATCTTCCAGCCGGCGCTCGCGCTTCTTCACCTTCGGCCGATAAGAAGCTTGACAACCGGCTTTCCCCGCGAGGCCGCTCGCCGGGGAGAGCCGGCTGAGGAGCCGTTATGGAGATCAGCGCCGTAAACCGCACAGACGCGGCCCTACCCGTGACCGCGGTGAGCGTCCCGTCCGAAATTGCCAACCAGAACCGTGAGGTGGTACAGGCCGTGAAGGCGGTGAATCAATCGGAGATGTTCGGCCAGGATGAGGAACTGGCCTTTCAAATGGACTCGGCCACCAAGCACCTGGTGGTCCAGATCATCGATCGCAATACGAAAGAAGTGATCTCGCAGGTGCCCCCGGAATACGTATTGCGCATGGCGCAGAATCTCAAATCCCCTTAAGAAAAGGCTCAAAACTTTAGTTTCGGGCCGATGAGAAATTTGGGAGAACGATCCGATGTCGCGCAACGCGCAAGACGCTTATCTCGAAAGCAAGGTCCTATCGGCGGACCCGGTGGAACTGATCCGCTTGCTCTATCAGACCGGAGTGAGCGCGGTTCAGGATGCGCGGCGCCACCTGGCCGATGGGAAAATCATGGAGCGGTCCAAAGCCATTACCCAAGCGGGACAGGTGCTGATCCAGTTGATCGCGGCGCTCGATCACGAGCGGGGCGGGGAACTCAGCCGGCGTCTGGCGGCGCTGTACGACTATATGCTGCGCCTGCTCCACGACGCCAATCTCCGGCAGCGCGACGAACCGCTGGCGGAGGTGCTGAGCCTGCTCGCGACTTTAGCCGAAGGCTGGGAAGGTGTCCGGCCCGCGCCCAAGCCGGCGCCGGAAACCGGCACCGCCAATCCGTGGAACTCCGCGGCGTCGCAGGAACCGCCAGCGAGCTGCGCGGAGCACGCCTGGAGCTTCTGACCGCTTAGGCCTGGTTCCGTAAATCCGCTCGCCGGCGCCACCGCCCCGGCCTCGTATTTGGCTCCGCAACGAGCCAAAGCGGTCGTGCCCCAACAGACCTGCGGACTCAAATCACATCGGCATTCCCGCGACGCCGTTCGAAACCATTCGGTTGACGAGGCCGCGGACAAGATTGCCAAGCCGGAATCTATCGCCAGGCGCAATCGCGCCGGGCGAAGTGACTGGTCCGTGTCACCCTCCGCCCACCACCCGTTCCAGTAGTTCCGGGATTTCGAATACGGCGCGATTCTGTTGGGCCTCGGTGGCGGCGCGGAAGCGCGCGTATGAAGCGGGATCGAGCAACTGGTCGACGGCGGAGCGCACGTGGTCGAAACCATCGAGCACGATGCCGACGCTATGCTCGCGCACCCAGACGGCGTTGAAGCGCTCTTGCGGCAGTGTCCAGGCGTTGCAGGCGACGATCACCGGCAGGTGCATGAACACTGCCTCCGATATGCTCCCCGGGCCGGGTTTGCCGATGAAGTAATCGGCCAGTTGCATATAGCGCGGAATCTCGGTGGTGAAACCCTCGATGAGGACCGGAGCTCGGCGTGGCAGTTTTTCCATTCGCGCGCGCAGCTTCTGATTGTGGCCGCAAATGAGGATAAGCTGCCGGTCCGGCAGGCGGCGCGCGATATCGAGCATCGCGGCCGCGCCCTGGCCGCCGAATAGCACCAGGCCCACTGGCGCGTCGGGATCGAAGCCCAGCGCCCGGCGCGCCGCGGCGCGCTCGGTTGCGGCGAGCGGCGGAATCTCATAGAAACGCGGGCTGAGGATCATCCCGGACGCGCGGAATACACGATCGGCGGCATGGCCCATTGCATACGCCTGCTCCACGGCGCGGTCCGAGCCGCAGATGAAGTACTGCGGCTGCCGCTCGATCCAGAAATGCGGCGGGTAGTCGGCGAGATCGGTGAGGATGGTGACCAGCGGCGTGGCGGGCGCGGCGCGGCGCAGGCTTTCGCCGATGGCGCGGTTGAAGTTGGGCACCAGCGAAACCACTAGGTCGGGGCGGCTCTCGCGCCAGTGCGCTTCGAGCATCCTCACCTGTTTGCGATGGAACAGGCGAATCACCAGGTGCATTCCCATCATGAGCTGCGGCGAACCGAGAGTCCACCCCTGCTTGAGCATCAGGTTGTAAAGATCCTGCAGGCGCAGGCCGGTGAGCTTGCGGAACACGTCCATCGAATCCAGCAGCTCCTGCAGGTTCATCGGCTGTATGTCGAACGGGCGCCGCTCGTGATCCATCACCTCGCGCAGGGCATTGGCCGCCGCGCGGTGGCCCCCGCCAGCGTCGAAGTAGACCAGTTCCAACCGTCTCACCATTTCGATTGTGCCACGCTGCGCAACTGCGTAACAAAAAACAAGGCGATTCACGAATGTTTTTTCGCCGTGTCACCGAGTTGTAGCCGATTTAATTCTACATAAGAAGTATGCGGTGCGACCTGCACGTCCACACCCGCCACTCCGGTATGTGCACCATCCCGGTTCTGCGCAAGGTCTGCCGGGAGAGCTACAACGATCCGCTGGCCGTATATGAAAAGCTGA
>CAZFOP010000188.1:0-7278 GCA_964520085.1 uncultured Solibacteraceae bacterium
CGCAAACAACCTCAAGAAAACTCGCGGAGGCCCGGATGTGCGGAAGTTGGGCTAATGCGGACTCGTATTTTTCGGAGATCGAGCGCAGCACGGGATTCCGGGGAGCAACGATCACGATCAGTTTTGTGTTCTACGATCTACCCAACAACACGGCTCTGACCGACGCCGTGGTTGTGTTCCAGGGGATTTGTAACCCGCCGGACCAGATCAAGGAAGCCACGCTGCGCGTAACCGCGACAAACCGGATGAGCATGCAGCGGGTGTTTCTGCCAGAAATCCGAATTCAGCGCCTCTGCCCTTGGACATTCCCGTCAACGCCCGTCCAACAACAGGAAGCCATCGATGGCGGCGCGGAGGGCAGCTACTCTACTTACTATCCGTGCGGTTACTCGGCCGGCCTTGCGGGAGGCTGTGGAAACCTGAACAACGGTGTGCCGTTTACGTCCTGCGGGTATGCCTCGACAGACTGCCAGGCCCGTGGGATGTTTACGCGGTTTGGCGGAATCGAGTACATCCCGCCGGTGATCACGGTGCGAGGCTACGGCAAGGACTGGACCAGTTCCGCCGTAGCGGTGAACCAGGCGCGCTACAACGACTATGTTCCGATGGTGTACGGAACGGCCTGGTACTATCCACCCGTCGTATTTGCACGCAACGACGGGAACCTGACCCGTATGGAGGTGTTGTTAGGTGTCGGCGTGATGCAGGGCGTGCTGACCGTGCTGGTGAACGGCTATCAGATACCGCTTGGCGTGACCGGGAAAAACATGACCGGCACCGGATGGTACAACGTTCCAACTTTGGGTACGCGGGACGGCGCGTTTGACCTGAATTTCCTGAACTCGAACGGCCAGCCGGCGGGAGATCCTTATGGTGGCATGGCCTACCTGTCGGTCGTGGTTCCGAATCAAATCAGTGACGGAAACTCTTTGCCTTCGGTGCAGGTGCTGGTGCAGGGGTTGATGATCCCAACCTACGATGCCCAAGGAAACCAACTCAGTCATGAGTTCACGAGCAACCCCATTTGGGTTCTGCACGACATGCTGCGGCGCAGCGGATGGGATGCTTCCGAAATCGACTACTCGAGCCTAGCGTCGGCGGCGGCGTACTGCGATGAGCTCATTAACTCGACGGACCTGAATGGCAACCCGATCACCATCCCCCGATTCGGCTGCAACCTAGTGCTACAGAAGAGGCGGAGCGCAGGCGATGTGATCCGGGGCATCCGGAATGCGTCTCGGTTGTACCTGACTTACGGACCGGGCGGCGTACTGCAGGTCAATGTCGAGAACGCGATGGTGTTGCAGCAGCCGGCACAAAACCCGTGGTCCAACAGCACCGAATCGCTGAATGCGGGATGGCCAGCTTACGAGTTTGGCGACGGGACCACCGGCGCTTCGGGAATATTGCGGAAGTCGACGGGAGAACCGACTGTAGTGGTCTCGTCGCGTAGCATTGCGGACACACCGAACTCTCTGAGCATAGACTTCCAGGACGCCTTGAACAGCTACCAGCAGGATAGTTACACGGTCGTGGATCCTGACGACGTGGGCTTGACGGGGCAACAGGTCACGTCCACGCTAATGGCGATTGGACTGCCGAATTATGATCAGGCAGCTCGAATGCTCAAGTTCAACCTGGATAAGGCACTGCTGGGTAATACCTATGTTCAGTTTGAAACCAGCATCATGGCATTTGGGATCAGGCCCGGGGACCTGATTACGATCACCTATCAGAAAGAGGGGTTTAGCCGGCAGCCATTTCGGGTGCTCAAGATCTCTCCGTCGACTAATTACCGGACTGCGGCAATCACAGCTCAAATACATGACGATGCCTGGTACCTGGACTCGAACGGGCAAGACAGCTCGGCGGCGGGCGCGAACCAGCAGGCGACCGCCACGATTGGACTGCCACGGCCCCTGTTGGGAAGCTTGGTGGACGCGAGCGGGCTAGTGGAGTTTGGCATCTCCGAGACCGACACTACGAGCAGTGATGGGACGGTTCAGGCCAGCCTAGCGGTGACCTTTGTTCCGCCAGCGGCCGCAAGCCCAGCAGGGCCCGGTGTGCCATTAATCAGCTTGGCCGCGACGATCGGATCGGGAGGAACGCTTGCAGCCAACCAGGTTTTATACTACGCGATTTCCGGCGTCGACGCCTCGGGAGACGAAGGTGCGCTTTCGTTCATTGTGACCGCAGCGATCACTTGCGACGGATCCTCGGTGACGCTAACCGAGTTAAGCTTCACTTCCAGCACCAGCGCGTTCAACGTATATCGCGGGACAACACCCGCCAACTTGCTGCGGATCGCATCGAGCCAGACGTGTGGGGCGACCTTTACCGATTCCGGTGCGCAGCCCCAATTAATCGCGCCACCGGATCCGAATTTCGACCATGCCAATTTCTACTGGCGCATGGAACTCCAACCAGAGATGGCAGCTAGCATCTTCTCGTCGACGACGGTAGGCAATGGGAATCTGCAGATGAATCCCAATTGCTACCAGGGCATGACGGTGAGAGTCACGCGAGGGACCGGCGCCGGGCAAGAGGCACCGGTTGCAAGCAACGACGCGACGACGCTGACTCTCTCGGGCACGTGGGTGGTACCTCCAGACGCCACGAGCTACTTCGTGGTGGCCGAGGCGGGCTGGCATTTTGGGGCAATGACGAAGAGCAGTCCAGTCAGCTTCGTGGTCCCCAATCAAGGCGGCGAGACGGTGCAGGTGACTGGGCGTTCAGCGAATGCGGCCAATGTGGAGTGCCCGCCAATGCTGGCGACAGTGACGCGCTGGCAGATTGGGGGAAGTGGATTCAGCGATAGCGCCGCTCCATCGACTCCATTCTTTGGCTTGGGCGCTGGAATGAGCGGCGGAACGTTGGATTTAAGCGGCGTTTCCTTCAGCAGCCTTACCGACACTGAGACGATCTCAGCGGCGACACTGACGGTCTACTATTGGAACGAACTACAAGGCGCTAGTAGCTTCGAGCTGGTTAGCGCCATCGGAGCGAGCGACACGTCCTTGACGCTGAACGCTCCAGGACCGGCGCAAACTGGCAGCATTTTGCAGATCGATAGCGAGGTGCTGGAGGTTGCCGAAGTGAGCGATGGCGGGGTGGGATACACCGTCCAGCGGGGAGTGCATGGCAGTCCGGCGAGCGCGCATGCGGCAAAGTCAGCGGTTTATCACCTGACAGGACTGACGTCGGTCGCCGGGTTTCCGCAGGGTTTCTTTGGCAGCCCGTATAGCGGCACCTGGAGCTTTCCCGTACAGCTTCCCGACGTTCGTGTGGCGAGCGCGCAATTGTTCGTTACCAACCAAAAAGGAAACAGCCCAATGGCGAGCGCTTGCCTGACGCACACGGTCGATAGCGGCCTGCGGACGCTTTCCGGCGGACAATACTCCATTCAGGTGGAGGGGTACCTGTCGGTAGACCAATCGGCGGCACCCGCTCTGGTGGTTGATGCGGCGCACTCTGTGGGAGATATCTATGGTGTGCTCGGCGCGGCGGCTGACGCGACCGTGCAACTCCAATTGAACGTCAACGGGGCGGCATACTGCCAGTTGGTCTTTCAGGCAAACGAGACCATCTCCAACGACGTTAGCGGACAAAGTCTGCCACCCTTGGCGGCGGGCGATCAGATCACTCTGGCCGTTCTATCGGTGGGACAGACATATCCAGGGGCGGACCTGACCGTGATCATTCGACTATAATGAGCAACACGCTATCCAAATTGCGACCCGATCGCGATCTACAGTGTTACTTTTTCGAGCCATCGGCGATCGCGGCCTTGAGTGAGACCAGTCCGAGTGGATTCACCGTGTCCGGTTGCTGGCGGAGCCAGTACGATTGGGCGGTACTCGAATGGAACCGGGACAATGTGTTCGAGTATCCGTCCTTGCGCAATCTACCCGACGGCGACCTGAGTGGATTGCAGCTATCTTACCAGGAAGTTCGAACGAATTGTATCGGTGTCGATTCTGCGTGGTACCCTACGCAACCCTGGCCCTATCTCAGAATCTGGGCGGATACAGGTGGAGCGGAACAGATTTACGAGGTCCCCTTATTGCAATACGCAACTCCCATGTCGAGCGCCGTTCCCGCCACTGCGCAGTTCCAATTGCAAGGCGTGCTATCGACTGGAGACTACATCGAACTGGCTTGGCTGGACCAACACTTCAATTACCAGCTTGCTTCTGGTGACACGCTGACCACCGCCGCAGCAGCCCTGGCTGGCGTTATCACAGCGAATCAGCAGGCCGGGCTAGTGAGCGCCACGGCAGATGGCTCAATCGTTACACTCACGTATCTGGGAGTGTCCGGATCGAACGGAAACCGGATTGGCGTGTATGGGACCGTGCACGGCGACGGAACAGAATTTTGGAAACCGCCTTCCGCACTGTTCCAGGATGGCGTGTCGCCTACCACCTGGAAAGTGAATCTGGAGTTCGCGAATCTGACGGATTTGAACGGCGTCCCCATCTCCGCGGCAAGCATGACGAACGTACGGAAACTGCGATGGACCTGGGCAGCGGACATGCAGGCGGCCAGTTTCCAACGCAGCGAGTTTTCGGTGGTCGTATCGAATTGGACGGTGACCGGGACCGGCGCGCAATATCAAGTGGCGGGTCCCGGCAGCAGGAGAATTGAAGGCGATTCGGCGACGCTCACCTATACGGGCAGTTGGGGGTCCGAAAAAGGAAACTACTCGGGCGGGTCAATACAATCGACTGCAACGCCGGGCTCTACTGTTACATGCTCCTATGTTTCAGAGTTCGCTCACACCTTGTACGTCGGAACGCGGGCGCTAACGAACGGTGGACAAGTCACGGTGCAAGTAGACAGCGGCGCACCGACGGTAATCGACCTGGCGCTTTCCGGCGAAGACGTGCTGATGCGGGTGTCGCTGGGGCAGCAAGTCGCGTCCATCCAGCACAACGTCACCATCACCAACTCGGGAGCAGCAGGTACGTTGGCGTACTTCGACTTTCTTGAACTTGCCGTTCCAACGAGCACTCTGCCGACGTTCATTGCGATGCCTACGACAGCAGCGGCGACGGACTGGGATACAAACCACTCTTTGGCGCTGGCCCCCGAACGAACGGCTTGGTTGGTGAACACCTTGGGGCTTCCCGGCCGATTGAACCACTATGCCGGAGCACTGTGGTTCTATGAGCTAGTTTGCCCGGGCAATCAGTATGCATCCGCAACGATCGTTTTCGCGGGACAGCCGGAGTTCGGCGCTGGCGGGACGACCGAAATCAACTTGGATGGCACGGTGCTACAGCACTGGAACCTGATCGGCGATACGGCCGAGAGTATCGCCACCTGCTTCGAACTTTGGATTAACGCAGGTTCCACCGAGGTGTGGGCCGAAGCCAACGGAGCCAGCCTCACGATCACTTCGCGGCTCTTGGGTTCGGCAGGCAATACCATCGCATTGAGCGTGAATACCAACAGCACGCAATTCACGGCCAACTTTGCGACTAGTTCGCTAGCGGGCGGCCAGGATGGAACATGGTTCACGGATCTGACGACCGTACCACGAATGAACCGCGCAGCCCGCGACTGGACCCTGAGTTACTTTAGGGCGCTGAACACTTATAGCATTATCGCTACCGCATCATTCAGCATGGAGCTTGGCAACGGGGATCCTAGCGCCGGCGCGGGGATTGCCCAATGCTATCCGGACGGCACTCCGTGCACGGTAAGTACGCCGGCTTTACAAACCAACTTCGGGCCGGAGAGCACGGCATTTTGGCAGCAGGCATATCTCGACATGGCGCAGATTATGTTAAGCGCCGGCATGACGCCTTACCTGCAATTCGGCGAGGTCCAATGGTGGTACACGGCAGCGCACGGCGGCATGCCGTTTTATGACGCCTACGCGATCTCCGCCTTTCAGGCAGTCTACGGGCAACCGATGGCCACTATTCCCAGCCAAAATGCCGACCCGACTCTTTTTCCAAACGAGTGCGCCTTCCTGCCTGGACTGATTGGCCAATTCACCCAGACGATCATGGCGTTTGTTCGCCAGTCGGTGCCCAACACAAAGTTCGAAGTGCTGTATCCTCCGGATGTCAATAACACAGCGCTGAACAAGCTGACCAACTATCCTGCGATGTACTGGACGCCGGCTAACCTGGCTTGTCTAAAGACCGAAAACTTCACTTACACTGGCGACCGCAATCTGAATCTGGCGCGCCAATCGATCCAGTTGCCGCACCAGCTCGGCTTCCCACCGTCGCAGAGCGGCCATTTGGTGGGTATAAGCGATTACACAACGCCGTGGGCCAGGGAATGGAGCCTTGCGGTAGCGGCAGGTTTGGAATCGGTGGTGCTGTTTGCGCTCGACCAGTTGTGCCTGATCGGTTACTCACTGCCACTGAACGCGAGGATGGCCCGGGCGAAGTTCATGGGCCGCTAATACTGCACCGGCCGGTAAGCCGCTATCGCTGATTGGATTTCAGAATCTTCTTGCGCAGTCGAATGGATCCCGGTGTGACCTCGACGAATTCATCGTCGCGGATAAACTCGATGGCTTGTTCCAGGTTCAGAATGCGCGGCGGCACCAGGCGGATAGCTTCGTCGGCGGTGGATGCGCGCATGTTCGTGAGCTTTTTCTCCTTGACGATGTTGACGTCCAAGTCCTTCTCGCGCGCGTTCTCGCCGATCACCATTCCCTCATAAACCTCGGCGCCGGGGGCAATGAAGATCTCGCCGCGCTCCTGCAAATTGAAAATTGCGTGGCCGGTGGCTCTGCCCGGCCGGTCCGCGACCAGCGACCCGGTTGGCCGCGTCGGAATATCGCCCTGCCACTCGATGTAACCGTGGAAAAGCGAATTCATGATGGCGGTGCCACGCGTGTCGGTGAGAATCTCGCTGCGCAGGCCGATGAGACCGCGCGATGGTATGTGGAACTCCAGTCGCACGCGACCCGATCCGTGGTTCACCATCTTGATCATCTTGCCCTTGCGCGCGCCTAGCTTCTCAATCACCACTCCCAGGAAGCTCTCCGGACAATCGATAACCAGAAGTTCGACCGGCTCTTCAACCCTCCCATGGACCGTGCGGGTTAGGATTTCCGGCTTGCCCACCGCCAGCTCATAACCTTCGCGGCGCATCATCTCGACCAGGATGGCCAGTTGCAGTTCTCCGCGGCCCATCACTTTAAAAGTGTCGTGTCCTAGCTCCTCGACGCGGATAGAAACGTTGGTAAGCAGCTCCTTGTCGAGCCGCTCGCGCAGGTTGCGTGACGTCACCCATTGTCCCTCGCGGCCG
>CAZFOP010000189.1:0-7234 GCA_964520085.1 uncultured Solibacteraceae bacterium
TGAGCATGCCGTCTTCGCGCCACTGCTCGCCCATTTCGTCGCCGCCGCGAATGTGAGCGATGGCGAAGGCCATGCCGCGGTCGAGCAGCGCCAGCCGCGGCGCGGAAAATGTGGGCGGCGTGCCGATGCCGTAAGATCCATAACCATGCAGCAGCAGCGCGCCGGAGCCGTCGCGTGGGAACCCTTTGCGATACACGATCGAAATCGGAACCTGGACGCCGTCGCGCGCGGTGGCCCACAGGCGCTCAGTCGCATAGTTCGACGGATCGAAGCCGCCCGGCACTTCCTGCCGTTTGCGCAGCGTGGATTTGTGGGCGCCCACGTCGTAGTCGTAGACGCTGGGCGGTGTCACCATGCTCTGGTAGTTGTAGCGGTAGGTTTCGGAATCGAACTCCGGTGTCTCACCGGGGAAGGCTGCGTAGACGGGCTCGGGGAACTCGATCGGCGTCCACTTGCGCGTGGCGAAATCGTAGATGCGGAGGTGGTCGAGCGCCTGCGTCTTTTCGACCACTACGGCGAAGTCGCGGAACAGATCGATATCTTGAATGCGCACATCGGCGCGGTGCGGCACCAGCACCTTCCAGTTAGCCGGTGCGCGATCCTTTTCGGGCGCCGTCACGATTTCAAAATTGTGGCCGCCCTTGTTGGTGCGGATATAGAACAAATCGCCACGGTGATCCAGGTAATAGCGGTGCTTGTTTTCGCGTGGCAGGAAAACCTGGAACGCGCCAACGGGCTCGCTAGCGAGCAGATACCGGCACTCGGAAGTGTCCTTGCTCTCGATCCCCAGTACCAGGTAGCGCTTGTCGCGTGTCTTCTGCAAGCCGATATCGAATAACTCATCCTTCTCTTCGTAAAGCGGTGTGAAGGCGGAATCGCCTAGCGCGTGGCGCCAGAGTTTGTCGGGACGCTTGGTGACGGCATCCTCGGTAGTGAGGAACAGAGTGCGATTGTCGGCCGCCCACTCGACCGAAGTGACGCGCTCCGTCGTATCGGCCAGCGTACGGCCGTCGCGCAGGTCCTTGACCTGGAGAGTGTACTGGCGGAAGCCTGTATAGTCGACCGTGTAAGCGAGCAGGTTACCGTCGTCGCTGACCACGAAGTTTCCGATGCCGACGAACTTGTGCTGCGCGCCGAGTTCGTTCGCATCGAGCAGCACTTCCTCCGGCGCGTCCATGTTGCCCTTGCGCCGGCAGAGAATGGGATACTGTTTGCCTTCCACCGTGCGCCCGTAGTACAGGTACGCGCCGCGGCGCACGGGGACGCCCATGTCGGTCTGCTGGATGTGGCTCAGCATCTCGGTGTAGAGCGCTTCCTGGAATGGCTTGAGTGCGCGGGTCTGCGCTTCCGTGTACGCGTCCTCCGCTTCCAGATAGCGGACCACTTCCGGGTCGCTCTTCTGGCGCAGCCAGAAATAATCGTCGATCACGGTTTCGCCGTGGCGCATCTCGCGATGCCCCTGGATGGGCGCAACCGGCGGCGCCGGAGCGCTGGGCGTTTGGGCGGCGAGCGGCATCAGCGCAACCACTCCCAGCGCGGCGAGCGGACGGGTAAACAGCGGCATTTGGTCTCCTTCACTTGGAGGTTTTTCATGGTTGGATCGGATACTATATTGATGCTAACGCGGCGCGGAGGGTGCAGTGCCGGGGGCGGTCGATCATATTGTCGTCGGAACGATGGTCATTTCCGTAACCACTGCGCGCGGGGGCAGTTGTACGCAGGCCAGCACGGCCTCGGCGACGTGTTCGGGCAAAAGGGCCTGCGCGAGCACCTCTGCCGAAGGTTTCACGGGGCGTTTATCCAGGATTTCCGTGTCCACCAAACCGGGGTTGACGACGGTGGTGCGGATGCCATTCTCGTGCTCCTCCACGCGGATGGCGTGGGCCAGTCCGATCATGCCGCGCTTGGACGCCTGGTAGGCGGCGCCGGAAATGTCGGGTGTGTGTCCGGAGATGGATGCGATGTAGATCAGGTGGCCGGCGCGCGCCTCGCGCATGGCGGGTAACACGGCCTGAGTGACATAGTAAGCGCCGTTCAAATTGGTCGAAATCAGCTCGTCCCAGATGGCTGGACGCAAGCGCACCAACGCGCGGTCCGGCGTGTTGGTGCCGGTCGCATAGACCATGATATCGATGGGCCCGAGCAGTCGCCGCGTCTCGGCAACCAGGCGCTCGACGTCGGGCACGCGGGTCGAGTCGGCACAGCAGATCTCGAAAGTGTGGCCGGCCATTTCGGCCTCCAACGCGCGCAACCGGTCCTCGCGCCGCGCCGAAGCCATCACGCTAGCTCCGTTGCGCGCCAACAAAACCGCCACCGCCCGGCCGATGCCGCTCGACGCCCCGACAACCAGCGCCACTTTATCTTTGAGGGAGACAGGCATAAGCCAGCATTATGGCAGAATCGCCGTGCGTGGGGCGGGCGCCCTGGCTGGGTTGAGACCCAGGGTCCGGCAAGAAGCACCGCGGCCGCCGGTGCTTTGCGAACCAACAATCGTGCGTCGAAACTCGGCCTGGCGCTATACTTGCTGCTCCGGCTTATATGCCTTCGAAACAATCTATCCGCCTCGGCCAGGTGCAGGAGACGCTGTTGGTCCCGCTCTACGCGCGCGCACTCGAGAGCCGCCGCAAGCACCCGATCGTGCGCGACCCCAAGGCCGTCGAAATGGTCGACTCCATCGATTGGGACTTCCGAAGGTTCGGGCAAAGGCCGCGGGTCCTCGCGTGCGCACTGCGGAGCGCCATGTTCGATGTCTGGGTCGCCGAGTTTATTCGCTGCCACCCGGAAGGCACCGTTGTCGAGATCGGCGCCGGACTCAACACACGCTTCGAGCGGCTCGACAATGGCCGCGTCCACTGGTTCGACCTCGACCTGCCGGACGTCGTCGAATTGCGGCGGAGATTCTTCACCGACACCGGACGCCGTACGACACTGGCCGCGTCGGTGCTCGATCCGAACTGGATCGAAACGGTGCGGCGCAGCCCCGGACCGTACTTCTTCGTCGCGGAAGCGGTCTTCATCTATCTGGAGGAGAGCCAGGTCCGAACGGCGCTGTCGCGGATCGCGCGCAGTTTTCCGGACGCACGCATCGCCTTCGATACTACCAGCCGCAGAGCCATCGACGGCGCAAACAAGGATCACGCGCGCAGGAAACTGGCGGCGCGTTTCGTATGGGCCTGCGCGGACCCGCGAGAGATAGAGCGCTGGAACATCGGATTGCGCCTGGTGGAATCGCGCACACTAGAGGACATCCCGGACTCTCGGATGCCGCGCCTTTCGCTGCCGCTGCGAATTACGTTCGGCGTGGCCTGCCGGCTTTTTCCTGGAGTCGCGAAGGCGTATCGGCTCAATCTGTTCGAGGCGCAGCCGGAAGCGTGACAGCCGCACCTGCGGCGCGATGGCGAGGGTCCGTCGCAGGCCGGCCGCGCGCAAACGGAATCAGAACGCGAACTTGGCGGCCAACTGGACCAGGCGCGGCGGCTGGGCACTTTCAATGGTGCCGAAACTGGGGCTGGTGATGTTGCCGTCCACGGCGGCCGGGCCGAAAAACTGGGCGTGATTGAGGGCGTTGAACGCTTCCATGCGGAGTTCGAGCGAGCGGTGCTCGCCGAGGTTCACGTTCTTGTGTACGGCCACGTCGACATTGGCCATCCCAGGTCCATAGAAGAAGCGCCGGTCGGCGGTGCCGATTTGTCCCAGCGCAGGCAGGCTGAACAGGGCGGTGTTGAATGCCGGGCGGCCGTTGCGCGGATTCAAGTTTACACTCAGATTGCCCGGCGCATAGTCCAGAGTATCGACGCCGTTGTTGTTGATGCCGTTCGGAATGGTGCCGAGCAGCGACGTGTCGTTGTTGTTATAAAGTGTCACCGGCATGCCGGTGCTGAAGCGCACGACGCCGGACAGGCTGAAGCCGAGCGGCAGCTTCCAGTTTCCGCTGGCGACGAAGTTGTGGCGCAGATCGAACGCCGACGGCGCTTTGTCGATATTGGGATTGTTCGGGTTCACGGCTTCGGAAAGGCTGGAGGACTGATCGAGCGATTTGCTATAGGTGTATGCGGCGAGCAAATCAACCGGCCCGCGCGAATGACGAAGCGTGGCTTCGAGGGAGTTGAAATTCGAATTGCCGATGGTCTTCTGGTACGTGACAGCGGCGAATTGCGGCGAAAGCGCGGTGCGCGTTCCCTGAACGAGCGTGCCCGCCGCCGTCGTGTAGACACCACTTTCGCCGAAAGGCCCGCACGTTGCGGTGCCGGGCGCGACCTCTTGCGGCTGGCTCAGGCTCAGGCACAGCGCCTGGTTTCCCGGGTTGGCGGAGATGAGGACTAAGAGATGATGCGCCTGAGCGCCGGCATAGCGGACGCTGGCCAGTGTACCGCGTGCCACTTCGCGTTCGACGGAGAGCGTGTAGCTCTCGCTATACGGCGTGACGTTTTGGTGGAAGAATGAAGGCACGCCGGTAATGGGCAGATACGGGGACCAATCGACCGAGCTGTTCGGGTTCGAGACTGAAGCGCCGAAAGCGGGGATGGGCTCCGGGAAGCGTTGCCCCACGCTGACGCCGTCGGCCGCGCTGATGAACGGGTTCGACGCGAGCGGCGGCGCGAGGCTGTCGTAATCGTAACCATACGGCGGGTTAGCACTCATGATGCCGGCGGAGAGGCCTTCGAAGGCGGTGTAGAAGACGCCAAAGCCGGCGCGTGCGATGGTGCGTCCGCGTGTGTAGGCGACGCCGGCGCGCGGCGCGAAATTGGTGAGCCGCGCAGGCGCGAGCGTGGAGGGAATGCCGGGGTCGCCGGGGAAGACGAGACCGCGCGGCGCGCCCGGATAGACCACCGATTGTTCGCCGGGTACGAGCGTCTGCAACTGGTTGTACTTTTCGCTCCATGGCGGCAGCAGGTCCCAGCGCAAGCCGAAATCGAGCGTGAGGTTGGGCCGCGCACGCCAGGTGTCCTGCGCGAACAGGCCGGCGTAGTGGTTGCGCAAATAGAACGCTTGCGAATCGCCCTGCGCGTAACTGCTGGCGACGCCCAGCAGAAAATCGGCGAAGTCGGATCCGGTCTCGGTGCCCTCGTACAGGAACGATCCGTTGAAAGTGGCGTCGGGATTGATGTTGACCTGGTCGTAATGGACGCTGGCGCCAAACATCAGCATGTGGTTGCCGGTGGACTTGGAGAACTGGTCGGAGCCCTGGTACATGTTGTTGGCCTCGGCCGCGCCGGTGGTGTCGACACCGATGGTGAAATCGTTGAAGGCCGTGTTTTCGATGCCCTCGATGCGCGGATCGAGGGGCGTGATGCCTGTGAATCCTTGCGAAGCGAGAGACGGCCCGACACCGCCGACCGGCTGGCCGATATTGTTGGCGTCCCGCAGGTAGCCGATGCGCAGCTCATTGACCGCGGTGGCGCCTCGTGTGGTTGTCAAATTGACGGTGGCCAGTTGCGTTCTGCCGGATGAGAGCGTGTTGAAGCCGGGCACGCTGGCGCCGCCCTGCGCGGTGGGATACGGATCGTTCAGCCGGTAGTCGTCGGCGAAATAATAAGCCGCTAGCGTTCCCCAGCCGGTGTTGGCGTCCAGGCGCAGCGCGCCCTTGTCATCGCGAAGCGTCTCGGCGGCGGCGGAAGTTTCAAATTGGTCGGTGCCCACGTTCGGCATCGGGATATACGGGAGCAGCGCATTGGCGGGCGAGGACCAGGCTCGCTGCGGAATTCGCCCGCCGGGGAAGACGCAGTCAGAAGGATCGGCGCAGCCGGCGAAGTAATACGGCTCGCCCGCGCTTACGCCGTAGCCTAACTTCTGTGCAAGCATGCCGGCCCAATAGGGGCCGCTGACGTTCCCGGTGAGCGCGGCGGCCTGGGTGGAAAAATCGCCGGTGCGATTCGCCGTCGACGGGACCGAAATCAAGCCGGTGTCCAGGCCCTGCTTGGAGCGCGTGGCCTGATAGTCGGCGAAGAAGAAGAGCCGATTGGGACGAACGGGGCCGCCCAGCGTTCCGCCGGATTCGTTGCGCTGGAAGCGGGCGCGCTCGGACGAAAAGAAATTGCGCGAGTCCAGATCCGTGTTGCGCAGGAATTCGAAAGCGCTGCCGTGCCACTGGTTGTTGCCGGACTTGGTGATCAACACCACCTGACCGCCGCTGAAGTTGCCATACTGTGCATCGAAGGTATTGGTGAGGACGCGCATGTCCGCAATCGAATCCAAGTTCGGCACCACCGCCGTTCCCATGTTGAAGTCTTCCTGGGCCGCGCCGCCATTGACGTAGAAGCCGTTGGTGGTTTCGCGTTGCCCGTTGACGGAGAGGTTGCCGGGGTTTAGATCGCCCGATGGCGGAGCGCTAGTGCAACCCGACATCACCACGGCGCCCGGCTGGCTGGAACTGGACGGCACGACGCCGGCCGAGAGCGCCAGCAGGTCGGTGAATCCGCGGCTGTTGAGGGGAATGGCGGCCGCTTCGGCCGAATTAAGCGGCTGCCCAACTTGCATACGATTTGCATCTAGCACTGTAGCCGATTCGGACACCTCGATGGTTTCGCGGTGGTCCGGGAGCGTGAGCGTAATATCGGTGCGCCGTTCGTTGCCCGATATTTCGACTCCCGAGCGACGGTAGGTTTCAAACCCGGCGGCGGAGACCGTCAGTGTGTAGGCGCCAGGCGGCAACCCGTCGATGATATAGTGACCGCTGTTGTCCGTGCCAGTGCGGCGTAGGACGGCGCCGCTCTCGCTATGCGCCGTGACTTCGGCTTCCGGCATTGGCGCGCCGCTGGGATCGGACACCAGGCCCGAGACACTACCAGCGGTTTGCGCGACCGCGGCGAGCGCCAGAAATAATCCGCAGAAAAGAGGGCGGGCGAGTCTTCGGAGTGTTTTCGTCATGGGATTTCCGATTGCCGGAATTCATACCATAACGCAACTGAGTTGCAACTGCAACCGGACTCAGAGGAAGTTTACAGGCCGGTCCAGCAGCGATCGGGTAGGGAAGGAAAGGATGGCGCGCGAAGGACGAACCAATGCGCCGGCCTGCGATATGCGGCAATCGCGACGCGAAAGATCTTATGCGGAGAGCGCTTTGACGCGGCTGTGCAGATTGCTCTTGTAACGCGCAGCCGTGTTCTTCTTGATGATGCCGGACTTCGCCGAACGGTCGATGACCGAGAACGTGGCTGGCAGCAGAGCGGCGGCGGCCGGAGCGTCCTTGCCGGCGATGGCGCGCCGCATGGCGCGGATCTGGTGGCGGAGGCGG
>CAZFOP010000190.1:0-7229 GCA_964520085.1 uncultured Solibacteraceae bacterium
GCGAGAGGTTGAGCGTCTCGGCCACCACGCCCTGACCGGCGAAGGCGGCGTCGCCGTGGATCAGCAGCGGGATGACGCGCTCGCGGGCGGTGTCGCCCAGGTGGTCCTGTTTGGGGCGGACGATGCCTTCGACCACAGGGTCCACCGCTTCCAGATGGCTGGGGTTGGGGGCGATCGAAATCGTAATCTCGCGGCCGTTCTCGCAGTGGCGCACGCCGTGGGCGCCCAGGTGGTACTTGACGTCGCCGGAGCCCTGCGTGCTGGAGGGATCGATGTCGCCCTCGAATTCGGAGAAGATCTGTTTGAGGTCCTTGCCCACCACATTGGCGAGCAGATTGAGACGGCCGCGGTGCGCCATGCCGATGACGATCTCATTGACGTTGCCGGCGCTGGAGCGCTCCAGAATCTCTTCCAGGATAGCGAGCGCGGTCTCGCCGCCCTCCAACGCGAAGCGTTTCTGGCCCACGAAGCGGGAGTGCAGGAAGTGTTCGAAGCCCTCCGCGGCGATCAGGTTGCGCAGAATGCGGAGGCGGGTTTCCGGGGCCAGCGGCCAATGGTTCTTACCCGGTTCCATGCGTTGCTGCAGCCAGCGCTTCTGCTCCGGCACCTGAATGTTCATGTACTCGCAGCCGATTTTGCCGCAGTAAGTTTCGCGCAGCGTTTCGAGGATCTCGCGCAGGGTGGCGAGCGGCTTGGGGCCGGCTTCGCCGATGGCTTCGCCCAGGCTGCCGGTGAGGAATTCGCGATCCAGGTCCCAGATGGTGAGCGAGTATGTTTCCGGGTCGAGCTCGGCGTGATAGCTGGGCTCGTGGCCGAGCGGGTCGAGATCGGCGATGAGATGACCGCGCACGCGGTAGGCGTTGATCATCTGCATGATGCCGGCTTCCTTGGCGATTTCGGCGGTGCGCGCCGAAGCGCCGCCGGGCAGGCGCGGCCGGCGGTCGGTCTCCCAATGCACGGGCTGGTGCGGAATGTGCAGGTGATCGAAGACCTCTTCGTAGAAGCCGTCTTTGCCATCGAGCAACGCCTGCACTTTGCCCAGGAACGCGCCCGATTCGGCGCCCTGAATGATGCGGTGATCGTACGTGCAGGTGAGGGTCATCACCTTGCTGATGCCGAGGATGGCCCGCGTTTCGGCGGCGGTGCCGTGGTATTCGGCGGGATAGTCGATGGCGCCGGTGGCGATGATGGCGCCCTGGCCGGGCATCAGGCGCGGGTTGGAAGACATGGTGCCGACGGTGCCGGGGTTAGTGAGCGAAATGGTGGTGCCCTGAAAATCCGCGGTGGCGAGTTTGCAGGTGCGGGCGCGGGCGACCAGGTCGTCGAAGCGATTCAGATACTCCTGAAAGTTCAGCGTGCCGGCGTCCTTGATATTGGGCACCAGCAGGTTGTGTGCGCCATCCTTACCGGCGGCGTCCACCGCGATGCCGAGATGGATGTGCGGATGGATCACTCGATAGGCCGCGCCATCCTTTTCCGCGTACGCCTGGTTGAGCCCGGGCATGGCCTCGAGCGCTTTGACCAATGCCCAGCCGATCAGGTGCGTATAAGACACCTTGCTCAGGCCGAGGATGGCGCGGTGCTGGTTAATGATGCGGCGGTTCTCATCCATCACCTTGACCGCGATGGTGCGCTGCGAGGTAGCCAATGGAATGGAGACACTGGCCGCCATGTTCTCCGCGATGCGGCCGGCGGCACCGCGCAGGGGCTGCAACTGGCCGCCGGCGGGCGGTTCGAGCGCGGGCGAAGTGGGCAGGCTGAAGCCTGCCCCACCAGGCTGTAATTGGCCGGCTGCGGGCTTCGCGGGAACGGGCGCAGCACCGCCGGAGTCGAACACTTCTTTCCAACTCTCGTCAACCGTGGAGCGGTCGCGAAGGTACTGCCGATAAAGCTCTTCTTCGAGCCAGCTATTGACACCCATTTGCGGATCGGGATTGACAGACATGCGGGAGGCGCTTCCTAGTTTATGATAGCTTGGACGGCTGGCGGGATTCACTCGGATGCGCGCCACGCATCCTTTCGGCGATGGCCCGCATCTTAGAAGCGGGATGGAATCGACAGTGACGGTTTTGGGGATTGCCGGGAGCCTGCGCAAGGGATCGTTGAACCGGGCTGCGCTGCGCGCGGCACAGGCTCTGGCGCCGGAGGGAGTGAAGGTAGAGATATTCGATCTCGACGGGATTCCGCTATTCAATCAGGACGAAGAGGCGGCGCCGCCGGCACGGGTGGTGGAACTGAAAGCGCGAGTGCGCTCGGCGGACGCGGTGCTGTTTGTCACTCCCGAGTACAATCACTCGATTCCCGGCGTGCTGAAGAACGCGATCGACTGGGGCTCGCGGCCTTATGGGGAAGGGGCCTGGCGGGCGAAACCGGTGGCAGTGATGGGCGCCTCACCCAGCCCGCTGGGGACGGTGCGGGCACAGCATCATTTGCGGCAGATTCTGGTGGATCTGGATATGCACCTGCTGAATCAGCCAGAGGTGCTGATCTGCGGCGCGGCGCAGAAGTTCGACGCAGCGGGAAACCTGACGGACGAGCGCACCAGGAAATCGATCCAGGATATGCTGACGGCGCTCGCAGCGTGGACGCGAAGGCAACAATAGGCAGGCCGCGCCGCCCATTAGCCGTCTACCTGCACGAAGCGCGCTACTGGTTGCGAATTGCCAGCAGCGGATTGGTGTTCGCCGCGCGCAGGGCGGGGATTGCGCCGGCGAGGAGGCCGACGAAAACCAGAAGTGCCGCAACCGCTCCGAATACCTTGGGATCGGTGGGTGGCACTTCGAAAAGCAGCGAACCGAGCAGCTCTGTCAGTGGAACCGCGGCGGCGATGCCAAAGGTTACGCCCGCGACGGTAAAGAGAAAAGCCCGCCGGAGCACGAGCCGCAACACTAGCGCGCGGGTGGCCCCGAGGGCCAGGCGAATGCCGATCTCCTGCGTCTGTTGCGCCACCGAATAAGCCATGACGCCGTAGACTCCGATGCTGGCCAACACCAGAGCTACGCCCGAGAAAACAGCCAACAGGACCATGCCCAGGCGCTGGCGCCATGTCGAGTCGCTCACCCAGCTTGACATCGGCCGGACCTCAAATACCGGGACGCCTGCATCGATGCCGCGGACCGCGTCGCGAACCGCATCGAGCGCACTTGCGTTGTCTGCCGCGGGCCTCACCGTGATCGTCATGAACGTCCAAGGGGTTTGCTCCAACGGAAAATAGAATTGTTCGCGCGACGTGCCGTTGAGGCCGAAATCCTTCACGTGGCGGACGACGCCGACAATCTGGCAGAGCCTGTCGTTGTAGTTGATCCGATGCTGGAGCGGGTCGTCGTGGGGGAAGTTCTTGCGGGCAAACTCCTCATCGACGATCGTCACCGGTGGCGCCGTCGCGGTGTCTGTGGGCTGGAAAGCGCGGCCCCGCAAAAGCGTGATGCCCATGGTCCTGAAATAGTCGCCGCCGATTACAAAAAGGTCCGCGTACGGGACTTCACCACTGTCCTTGGGCTGGGGATGGCCCTCCACCCAATAGCCGTTTTCGGTGTCGTTATCCGTCATCGGGAGGAAACTGGCCATGCCGATACTGGCAATGGATCGCTTGGCCGACGCCTGATCGAGAAGACGCCGCCAGAAGGCAATCTGGGCGGGGCCTTTCGCATACGCCGGGCCGCCGATCTCGGCGTTCAAGGTTAGTACATGATCCGCAGCAAAGCCGGGGTCAACCCTGGTCAGGCGTCCGAAGCTCTTGATCACCAGACCCGCCGCCAGGGCCAGCATCACCGCCAGCGCGATCTCCGCCACCACCAGAACGCTGCGCGACCGGTTGCCGTGGATGCCGGCGGTATTCGCACGCCCGCCTTCTTTGAGAGCGTCGTTCGGGTCGGTCTTGATGGACCGCATCGCCGGAACGATCGCGAAGAGAATGGTGGCCAGCGTGGTGACGGCGGCGGCAAACAGCAGCACGCGCCAATCGATCGCGATCGCTGGAATGACGGCGCTCTCAGGAACCAGCGACACCAGCGGTCCGATGCTCCAGGATGCCGCCAGCACGCCAAGCGCGCCGCCCCCCAGGGCGATCAGCAGCGCCTCATTCAGACTCTCGCGAAGAATCGAGGCAAGGCGCGCGCCGAGCGCGATGCGGACGGCAAATTCGCGGCGCCTGCCGGTGGCGCGCACCAGCATCAGCCCGGCGACATTCACGCAGGCGAGCAGAAGCACCAGCCCCACGGCTGCCAGCACCGTCAGCATCACGGCCCTCGAGTCCTTGGTGACAAACGCCTGCAACGAAGTCGCAAACAGGCTCCAGCCACTGTTACTCGCCGGATAACCGGCCGATAACGCCCGGCCGATGGTCGCGAGTTCGGCGTTTGCTTGCTCGATGGTTGCGCCTTGCTTTATGCGCGCGATGGATTCGCCCTGGTGGTTACCGCGGTTCTCGCCGGCGGTGCGGCCCCAAGGGACGATAATTTCGACCTTTACCAGCGGGAAGCGGAAGTTCGGCGGCATCACTCCGATCACGGTGAACGGTTCACCCTGGAGCGTGATGCTGCGCCCCAGGACATTGGGGTCGCGCGCAAACCGGCGGGTCCACTCGCCGTCGGTGATGACCGCGCGGCCTGGCGCGCCTTTCCGGTCGTCTTCGGCTCGAAAAGGGCGCCCCAGCGACGGATGGATTTGGAGCGTATCGAAGAAGCCGGCCGTGGCACGCAGCGCCGCAACGCGCTCGGCAGTGCGCCCGTCGCTCATGGTGATGCTGTCGGGACGCCAGGCGAACGCCGCGGCAAGCGTCTTGGCTTGACGGCTCCAATCGAGGAAGTTCCCATAAGCGGTGGACACCTCGCCAAAGGTGCCTAGGCGTTCACCGACGCGGATCAGCCGCTCCGCATGCGGAAACGCGAGGGGCCGCAGAACCACCGGGTTAACGACGCTGAAGATCGCAGTGCTCAGGCCAACGCCGAGGGCGAGCACGAGCAAAGCGGCAAGGGTGAACCCGGGATTCTGGCGTAGACTGCGGGCGGCGTGGCGAAGACCACTCATGGCCGTTACCGATGCACGCGACCGGCCACGGCGAGGAGCCGTTAACTAATTGAAACTCCTCATGCGGCGGAAAAGGGTGGTGTCCGGTTTCGGGAAATCGCAGTGTTGATTTCGTGAAAGAGCCACTCACGGAACGGTGGATGGCTCTTTCCGATCGTGGCTCGGCGAGAAGCTGCCAGAGCCGGATTGGCCGGCGGTTAGCCTGCCAGAAACATTTCGCCGCAGACTGCGTCCCAATCGGCGGCAGGATAAGCGGCTGCGATGTCGGAGACGGGAACGCCGCCATCGGCCAGCGCGGGGGCTGCGCCTTCGGCGGTGAGCGCCAGTTGGAGGCGCTCCATTTCGCGCTGGATCCACGGCTTGATTTCGGCGCCGCGCAGCAGATGGCGGAAGGCCATCGCGTCGTTACCATCCGGCTTCACACGCAGGTACCAGCCGCTCCCGGCGTCGCTGGTTTCCAGCACTTCGCCATCCACGGGGCACACCACGCGCACATCGGCATTGCGGCGGCGGGCGTGAAACGCGGCGCCATTAGCATGCACGCGGTCGCCCGGCTGCGGCAGCACCAGCGCATCCGGTACCCCAAGCAGGCGTGCGCCCAATTCGTCCAACCCCACCAGCACCGTTCCATTTTTCTCGAGGCGCGCCCACGTGTGGCCGCGATGATAAAAGCGGTCCAGCGGAAACGCCATGCCGAAGACATCCTCCTCCAACTCTTCCACCCGTGCCAGCGGATGCCGCTCGATCAGCTTGGCGTGCGTTTCACACTCCCGGCAATCGAACGCATGCGGACATTGTCGCTCCTGGAACTCACCGGTCAGCACGTGGCGGCACACCTGGTCGCAGGCGGGCATGCTTTCAAAATCTTCATGCCAGCGGATGGCCTCCGCCTGGTCCGCGCGCAGCGCACGCCGCGAACGAATCGCCGCCGAGACAATTGTCGCCGCGACCGCCGCCAGCACCGCGTAGAAAGCGCCCAGGAAGATGATGTGACCGGCATTCCAATCGAACCCATAAATCCACGGCAACATATTAATACCTCCCAGCCAGCGCGGTTTCTTCCTCGCGCGCGGCCGCTTCGAGTCTCAATTCGCGCTCTTCCGGGAACAGACTGAAGTAGCGGAACGAAAATGAATACACCAGAACTCCATATGCCACCACCGCCAGGAAGGTCCCGATTTCCTGCCAGCTCGGATAATAAGAGACGAACGAATCGAAGGACAGCGTAGGCAACGCGAGCGTCTGCACGGTCATCACGAAACGGTTGAGCGCTACACCGCAGCAGGCCATCGCCGCCGCGGCGACGAGCCAGCCGGTGTGCATGCGCAACCGCGGCGTCAGCATCACCAGTGCGGGCAACAGTCCGAAGACAACGATTTCCGCGAACAGAATCCAGGTGCCGAAGGGCCTCCAACTGTAATATTGCCAAGCCTCGAAACCGCTACCGGGCGAAGTGCGGTTGATCCAGACCAGAGTGTCCACGGTCTTGGCCAACACATACACGGCCAGCAGCAAGCCGGAGACGCGCGCCAGTAGCCGGTACACGGCGGGCCTAACCAGCCGCTTGCGCGACAGTGTTTCCACCAGCTTGGTAGTGAGCAGGATGAAACTCGGACCCACCGCGGCCGCCGACAGAATAAAAAGGAAGAACGTGGACGGCCACACCGCCAGTCCTTCACGGAACGCAAACGGCCGGCCGCGCAGTACGCCATACAAGCCGCCGAGCGAGCCCTGATGGAAGAATGAAAGGAATGTGCCCACGCCCGCCAGCACATAAACCAGATTATGCAACTTGTGCTCGAATACCAGGAACGACGGCACGTCGTGCAGCTTGCGGTTGCGCAGCACGATGGGTAAGTACTCGATCAGTAGCACGGTGAGATAGCAACTAATGCAGAACGTGACTTCCGTCAGCATCGAATGCACGTTGGGGTACCAGAAGGTGAACCACGACCGCAGCGGCTGGCCGACATCCACCATCAGCGCGGCAACCGCGCCGCTGTAACACACCACGCCGATGACGACGGCGCTGTTAATCACCGCGTGCAACTCGTCGATCTTCAAAATGTAAAGCAGGAACCCGGTCAGGAATGCGCCCGCGCCGAGCGCGATCACAGTCAGGTCCAAGAAGATCCAGAGGCCGAATGCGAAGCGGTTGTCCATGTTGGTCTGGTTCAGGCCTTTCACCAGGCACAACCCGG
>CAZFOP010000191.1:0-7209 GCA_964520085.1 uncultured Solibacteraceae bacterium
CGCAATCGAATCGAAGCGGACAACACTGGCCTCAACGATCATGCGGGAGAGTTTTTATGATAGCACCCACGCTTCCGCGCCCAAAGGTAGCAATGGTTGCCGATGCGGCCCGCCCGCGCCGTCCGCAGCAGCCACAGGTCCAGATAGCGCAGTGGAAACAGCAACCAGCCTAGAACGCCATGCACCAGCCCGCGCCATGCCCGCCACGGCAACAGCAGCTTGGCGTACTCGATCGCAAAGACCAGCAGCGTCGCCGTAGGCCCCGTGCGCCAACCCTCTGCAACTGGGTCAAAGCCGCTGACCAGTTCTTTCAACCCATCCAAAGTGTAGCGGCGGTAGTCCTTCGGGTACTCATGGAAAGGGTGACAGAACGGCGTCACCACGTGCAGGTAGCCGCCGGGCGTCAGCACGCGCTCGATTTCCGCCATCACCCGTTCCGGCCGCCGCACATGCTCCAGCACCGCATCGCATTCCACACGTTGAAACACGTTGTCGGAAAACGGCAAGAGTTCCGCATCGGCCGCCACATCCACGCCCGGCAACGGCAACAGGTCCAGGTTGACGTAACCCTCCGGGCGGCTCCCTGCCCCGCCCAGATATAGATTCCATCGCCCCAGCGGAAAGTCCTTCTGTTCGGCGGGATTCATCACGTACGGCGTGGGCGGAGCCAGCAGACGGCTCAACCGGTCCTGCCAGCGCATCGAACTGCGGCGGCTGTAGACATCCTCGAGCGAATCGCGCGACACATGTCCTCAATAATCGGGCGGGAGAGCTTTTATAATAGCAAAACCGTCCTGAACGCCTTCCGCCTCTTACATGCCACAAAATCATGTAAACTTGCGATCCCCTCGCGAGCGCCTCCCTCGAGCCCTCTGCACCCCGTCCAAGTGTATGTTTTTACACGCTCGAAGCCATTCGATTGCACCCGAATCCAGGCGAGTTTAGCCCGTAACTACCTTTGGGGGGGGTAAACGTTATAACTTGTCCATTTACCGCGAACGTCGTATTATTTATGGCAGATATAGTACATTCCCGGTCGAGCCGGCTCAGAACGCTCGATCATAACTGCCGTTCCGAGGAATGGCTCAGTCTGAATGGAGGGTTTCGAAATGGCAACTAGTTCAGCGGTGATGGCGCCTTCGCGTCCCCTGGAAGATCCACTCGCTCACCTGCCGCGTAGCAGCGTTGTGGAGTATCTAAAGGGTCAAACGATTTACAGCCAACAGCAGCCTTCGCTTGCGGTCTATCTGGTGATCGGCGGCAGAGTCAAGGTCTCGCGGCTGGCCGGCGACGGACGGCAGGTCGTGGTAGATATTTACCGGACCGACGACATATTCGGCGAGGCGACGCTTCTCGACGCACCGCCGCGTGCCGATCAGGCCGTTGCTATGGAGGACACGCGTCTGATGTCCTGGACTTCGGCGGAGATCGAGGCGGCCATCGCCAAGAGGCCCCGCCTGGCCATGGCGCTGCTCCAGATTCTGGTACAGCGTTCCGGCGACCTCACTCGCCGCGTGGAAAGTCTCTCGGTGGATAATATCGCCCGGCGGCTGGCGCGCTCGCTGCTCCGCTTTGCCGAGCGCGTGGGAACGCAGAACCAGGATGGCGCGGTATCCATGCCGCCGTTCACGCATGAACTGCTGGCGCAGTATGTCGGTACTTCGCGCGAGATCGTCACCCATTACATGAGCCAGTTCCGCCGCGACGGCATGCTGCGTTACTCGCGCGCCGCCATCGTTATCGACCGCCCGGTCCTCACCGCCTGGCTCGACCAAGCCAGTTAGCCCGCGTTTCTCGCGCTGCGGACTGCCCTCGTGGCGCGGGATGCGGCTTGCTTTGCCCGTGTCTTTGCCGGCATTTTTTGTAGCCGGGAAGTGCAGCGAGGGATTCGTAGCGGGCGCATTTGCCCGATCCACGCGCCCGCACACCGTTCGAAGGCAAAGTGGGACGCTTTCGTTTGTCAACCCGCCGGTTCACACGGCTTCTTCCCCGCATCTTGCGCGCACTGCTTCGAGCGCTCTTCGGGGCCGCTACCCCGAGGGCGCGGTTGGTACACTGAGTGCGTAACGAGGCTTTCGGATGATTCGCCGAACTTTCCTTTTGGCAGCCGCTGGTTTGGCGCTGCTGATTTCGCATGCCGCTGCGCAAAGTCCCGACCCCCGCACGCTTTTTTCGGACGCTGTGAGCGCGCAGCAGCGCGGCGACTACGGTCTGGCTATCCAGCAGTATCGCCGCGTGGTGAAGCTCGAGCCCGCTCAATTGCCGGCATGGATCAACCTGGGCGTGGCGCTGGTGCAGGTTGGGCAGTTTCCGGAAGCCATCGAGGCCTACCAGTCGGCTCTGGCCATCGACCCGCATAACCGCCAGGTCCAGCTATACCTGGGTCTCGCCTACTTCAAGAAGGGCGATGGCGCGGGCGCCGCCCGGCAATTCGAGGAGCTGTTGCGCGCCGATCCAAAGAACCTCCGCCTGGCTACGCTACTCGGCGCGAGTTATATCCAGAGCGGCGAAAGTGGACGTGCGCTGGCGCTGCTGGCCCCGCTGGCCCCGACAGCCGGTGACGACCCAGATTTTCTATGGGCCCTGGGTTCCGCGCTGATTGCCGGCGGGAGGCTGCGGGAAGGAGTGGACGCTGTGGAGCGATTTGCGAAACAGTCCAATTCCGCCGAGGCCTGGATGCTGGCCGGCCAGACCCTCTACCGGTTGAACGAGTTCATCCGCGCCAAGGACGATATGGAAACGGCGGCTGGTCTCAATCCTAATTTGACCGGTGTCCAGACGGCGCTGGGCCAGGCGCGGGAAAGGAACGCCGACTACCAGGGCGCCATCCAGGCGTTCAGCAAGGCCTCCGCGCAGAACCCCGCGGATTTCGATGCATGGCTCGGCCTGGGCGGCGATCAGTACTTCCAGCGCGACCTCGAAGGAGCCCGCATCAGTCTCAAGCAGGCTTTGGCTCTCGATCCCACCTCGGCTCCGGCGCGATACGCTTTGGCGCTCGTCGAGAAGGCTCTGTCGCAACCCGAGGCGGCCGCAGCCGATCTTGAAGTCGCCGTGAAGACCAATCCCGACTGGCTGGAAGCTCACGTCCAATTGGCTGCGCTCTACTTCCAACTGCACCGCACGGCCGACGGAGCGCGCGAACGGCAGATCGTGGACCGGCTTACCGCGGAAGCGCAAAAGGAAGGGCCGTCCCCCGTCCGGTAACTCCGTCGTTCGCGCTTCCGGTTCCGTTCCGTCTTGCGGCGCGCGGTTACTTCTTTGACCGGCAGTATCACTCTGTCGAAGACCGCTCCCTGCCTGTCGCGGTTCCGATCGGAGCCGCGACAGGCAGGGAGCTGTCTTGCGTGCACGGCACCGCATCCCACGTTCGGAGGTCCATCCTTTAACGCGGCGTGAACGTCGAATCCACCACGAACCGTTTGTAGTTGGCGTAAGTAATGCGCAACCGCTCGCGCTGCGGCCCAGTGCGGAACTCGAGCGTGTCGTCGGCGAGCGTGAACGCAGGGAACCAATACTTCCCGTCCACCGGCCTGCGCACCGTGGTGAAGCGGGGAAACAGGTTCTCGCTCGTCGTGGAGCGGATCTGCGGTACCGCGCGGCCTTCGATGCGCACGATGTTGAACTCTTTCTTCTCCGCCCAGATCAGCCCGTCGAAGAATCGCTGCCCCTCGAGAATTTGCCGCGGCCTCACTTGTAATACCCAGCAGTCCACACCATCCACGGTCTCATCGCCGCGGCTCTTGGTGTCGTAGTTCCACAAGCTCTCTTCGGACAGCACCAGCGGCTGAATGTCGCGGAAGTCGCGAAAATCCTCCGCTGTCAGCTTCAGGTTAGCCAGCCGGTTTTCCGGCTTGCCGATCAACTCCTCGGTGCGCTCCTGCTGCGGTGAGAAAATAATGTCTCGCACTTCGCGATACCGGCCGCGCGCCATGCCGCGATTATCGAGTTCCTCCAGCGTCAGCGTCTGCCGGTACGTGTATTGATTGCGCTCCGCCTCGGTTTCGCTCTCGCGATGTGCCACCAGTTTGGCCAGGTTGGGCGGAGCTTCCTGCGCGCGCGCGTAGGGCACACAGAGCAGCGATGGTAGAATGAGGCCGATGGCCAAAACGTTCGGCGGCTTCCGGGCGGCTCTGCTGGCCGGCTGGGCGGTGCTGGGCGTAGCGGGGATCGTGTTCGCGCGGGCCAAGGGCATTCCAGTCGCCGCGGCGTTGCCGGTCATCGCCGCTTTCCTGGCGGAATATCCATTCTATCTGGTGGCCGGATTCCCGGCTGTGCGCCAACGTCTAGCCGGGCTTTATGTCGTGTACCCGGGTCGAGCTTCGTTCGCGCTGCCGGCCATTCTCGCTGGCTCGTTAGTGCTGCCGTATCTGCTGTGCTGTTTGGGCGGCATCCAATTCGACGGCCTCGCGTTGATTCGCCTGGCGTCGCTCGGGCTGGCAATCAGCTTGTGGTACGT
The DNA here is from genome assembly GCA_964520085.1 of uncultured Solibacteraceae bacterium. Classification (GTDB taxonomy): domain Bacteria; phylum Acidobacteriota; class Terriglobia; order Bryobacterales; family Bryobacteraceae; genus Bog-375. The sequence continues at coordinate 4,457 of CAZFOP010000191.1, forward strand.
GCTGCTGCCCGCGGTCATGCTACTCGACTCGGCCTTCCTCGCGCTAATCGGCTGGGTCACGCTGGGCCACTATTTCGACGCCATCTATCCGCGGTTCTTCGGTCAACACCTGGAAGCGCTGGGCGCGGTCGGCCTGCTCCACGTAGTGGCGTTGACGTTGATGCTGCAACGCCCGATCGCGGAAACCGGCTGGGGCTTCTGGCCGAATCGTCGCGAGTGGATCGTCGGCGCGCGGCACTATCTCTTCTTCCTGCTGCTGGGCGGACCATTGGCGATGGCGCTCGGCGCCGCGCACCTGGCGGCCGGCGCGGCTCCCTGGTGGATTATCGCCGGCACGTTCTTCGGCGCTCTCTGGGTGAGTTCGCTGGCGGAGGAGTTCCTATTCCGTGGCGTGTTGCAGCAATGGATAGAAGATTGGACCGGCGGCGCACGCGCGGCTTTGCTGATCGCGTCGCTCGTTTTCGGCCTCGCCCATCTTTGGTTTCGTGGCTTCCCGAACTGGCGCTGGGTTCCGGTGGTCGCCGTTCTCGGCTTGCTGTGCGGCCGCGCACGCAACCAGGCCGCCAGCATCCGCGCTAGCGCTGTGACGCACGCATTGGTGGTGGCAACCTGGCGCGCATTTTTTGTGTAGCGGAGGCGATTCGAAGAACGCCGCCGGTCTTTGCCGCCAGTGGTTCCTATTGTGAGGTGGCGTACTGAGCCGCGCGGGGCACAGGCGGTACAATCCTCTTTATGGCGAAACTTGGATTTCTCGGACTCGGTTCGATGGGTTACCCGATGGCGCGCAACCTGCTTCGCGCCGGGCATGAGGTGGCGCTTTGGTCCAACCACGGCGAGAAGGCGCGCAAACTGGCCGGCGCCGAAAAGGGCCGCTGCTGCGCCACGCCGAAAGAAGTAGCGGAGAATGCCGACTGCATCTTCCTCTGCGTGGGCGACACGGAAATGGTGCGCGCCGTCATCCTCGGTCCGGATGGTATCGGCGCTGGAGCGCATGCGGGAGCCGTGGTCGCCGACGCGAGCACCATCAGCCCCAGCGAAAGCCGCAAGATCGGCGCGATCCTCAAGCGGAAAGGCATCGAACTGCTCGACGCGCCCTGCACCGGCTCGACACCCGGCGCGGAGAGCGGAACCCTGACCTTCATGGTGGGCGGCGACACGGCCGTCTTCGAGAGCGTGCGGCCGTATTTCGATCCGATGGGCAAGCGGCTCTTCTATTGCGGCGGTCCCGGCATGGGGCTGCAAGCCAAGCTGACGCAGAACCTGATTCTGTGCAACCTCATGATGGCCTTCAACGAAGGCATGGTGCTGGCGGTCAAGGGCGGCGTCGATCCGCAATTGATGTTCGACGTGCTGGATGCCTCGGCTGCCAAATCGGGGCTGGTCTCCTACAAGACCCCATTCGTCTTCCGCCGCGACTTCCAGGCCAACTTCGCCACCAAATGGATGCACAAGGACATCGGGCTCATGCTGGACTCCGGAAAAGAACTAGACGTACCATTACCTGTGACTGCTCTGACACACCAGCTTTTCCAAATGGCGATCTCGGCCGGACTCGGCGATGAAGATTTCTGCTCTACTATCAAGGTGTTAGAGGAAATGGCCGGAGTTGAGGTCAGGGCATGAAGCCAATAAAATAAAATAATACAGATTTCTGTTGCTTCCAAAATCAGAATCTACTATTATTGGAAGTAAGCCGGGGAGGCAACTCCCACCAAAGCGAGACTAACCTCTAATATAGACCCCTGAAGCAACCTCCCCGGCGCCCGAAAGGGTTCAGAGGTTCTTCCAGAAACCACAGAAACCAATTTGGCGCGTTTTCCGACCTGTTACGGATTAATCCGATCCAGGCAGCGCCGAGACAGCACTACCCCAGATCGACAATCGCAGCAAGAGACGATTCGCCTGTAGGTCATTACCGAAGTCCGGCCAGCGCTGGGCTAGCGTAACAAAGTGTTAACGAAAGCCGTGGCGCAGTCGTGTCCATCCTGCGGAGCCGGGAGCTCTTGGCTTATCCGGCCCCGATTCCTTGCCTGGCCACAATTTCAGTGAACAGCAGTCGGCGCCACCCGGGGGCGATTACTTCGCGGCTACCGGCTGACGCGCTTCCACCGGCGACAGCCACCCGTGCGTATCGGGCTGGCTGCCGTCGATGATGGCGAAGAACGCCTTTTGCAATTTCTCCGTGATCGGGCCGCGGTGTCCCTTGCCCACCGTGATGCGATCCACCGAGCGGATGGGCGTGATCTCGGCCGCGGTGCCGGAGAGAAACGCTTCATCGGCGATGTAGAGCATCTCGCGCGGAATCTCGGATTCGGTCACCGGAATCGCCAGTTCGCGCGCCAGCGTAAGCACCGTGTTGCGTGTGATTCCGGGCAGCGCGGACGCTCCCAGCGGCGGAGTATGGACGATGCCGTCGCGCACCACGAACACATTCTCGCCCGAGCCTTCGCTGACGTAGCCGGCCGTATTGAGCGCGATGCCCTCGGCGTAGCCGTTCGCCAGGGCTTCCATCTTGATGAGCTGCGAGTTCATGTAATTTGCGCCGGCCTTGGCGAGCGCGGGCAGCGTGTTGGGCGCCAGCCGGTTCCAACTCGAAACGCACACATCCACGCCCTGCGCCATGGCTTCTTCGCCCAGATACTTGCCCCACTCCCAGCAGGCGATGTAGACATCGATCGGATTGTTGAGCGGGTTCACTCCCACTTCGCCGTAGCCGCGGAACACAATCGGGCGCACGTAGCAGGCGTTCATCC
>CAZFOP010000192.1:0-7186 GCA_964520085.1 uncultured Solibacteraceae bacterium
CGCGCAGGGCGGCATCAACGCGGCCAAGAATTATCACAACGATGGCGACAGCGTCTACCGTCTCTTTTACGACACCGTGAAGGGCGGCGATTTCCGCGCTCGCGAGTCGAACGTCTACCGCCTGGCCGACATCAGCCTCGACATCATCGACCAGTGCGTGGCGCAGGGCGTCCCGTTTGCGCGCGAATACTCGGGCTATCTGGATAACCGCAGCTTCGGCGGCGCGCAGGTCTCGCGCACGTTTTACGCCCGCGGCCAGACCGGCCAGCAGTTGCTGCTCGGCGCATACCAGGCGCTCGAACGGCAGATCGGCCTCGGCACGGTCTCGATGTTCCCGCGCACGGAGATGCTCGACCTGATCGTGATCGACGGCCACGCCCGAGGCATCGTCACGCGCAATTTGTTGACCGGCAAAATCGAATCGCATTTCGGCGATGCAGTCGTGCTCGGCACCGGCGGTTACGGCAACGTCTATTATCTTTCGACGAACGCCAAGGGTTCCAACGCCACCGCCATTTGGCGCGCACACAAGCGCGGCGCGCTGTTCGGCAATCCCTGCTTCACGCAGATTCACCCGACGTGCATTCCCGTCTCCGGCGAGTATCAATCCAAACTCACTCTGATGAGCGAGTCGCTCCGCAACGATGGCCGCGTCTGGGTGCCTCTGAAGAAAGATGATACCCGCCCCGCGAGCCAGATTCCCGAAGCGGAGCGCGATTACTACCTCGAACGCCGCTACCCAAGTTTCGGCAACCTGGTCCCGCGCGACGTGGCTTCCCGCAACGCCAAGATGGTTTGCGATGAAGGCCGCGGCGTGGGCGAAACCAAGCTCGCCGTCTATCTCGATTTCCGCGATGCCATCGGCCGCCTTGGCACGCACGTCATCAAGGAGCGCTACGGCAACCTGTTCGACATGTACGAACGCATCGCCGGCGAAGATCCCTATCGGCAGCCGATGCGCATCTACCCGGCCATCCACTACACCATGGGCGGCCTCTGGGTGGATTACAACCTGATGACCACCATCCCCGGCCTGTACGCCATCGGCGAAGCCAATTTTTCCGACCACGGCGCCAATCGCCTCGGCGCCAGCGCGCTCATGCAAGGCCTGGCGGATGGCTACTTCGTGCTGCCCAATACCATTAACGACTACGTCGCTTCCACCAAGCTCGACAAGGTCGATTCCACCCACGCCGCCGTCCGCGATGCCGAAGCGCAGGTCACAGGCACCACAGCCAAGCTGCTCAACAACAAGGGCACCCGCTCGGTCGATAGCTTTCACCGCGAGCTGGGCAAGTTGATGTGGGATTACTGCGGTATGTCGCGCAACGCGGAAGGCCTCAAGCTGGCGCTTTCGAAAATTCCCGGCCTGCGCGAACAGTACTGGCGCGAAGTGAAAGTGCTCGGTTCTGGTGACGAGTTGAATCAGTCGCTCGAAAAGGCCGGCCGCGTTAGGGATTTCTTCGAACTGGCCGAACTGATGTGCCTGGACGCGCTGGAACGCAACGAAAGTTGCGGCGGCCATTTCCGCGAGGAATATCAGACGCCGGAAGGCGAAGCGGCCCGCGACGACGAACATTATTCTTACGCCGCCGCGTGGGAATTCCGCGGCGTCGGCAACCGGCCCGACCTGCACAAGGAAGCATTGAATTTCGAATACGTGCATCCGGCGCAGAGGAGTTACAAGTAATGAAAATCATCCTCCACATCTGGCGGCAGCGCAACGCGAACGATAAGGGCCGCATGGCGCGCTACGAAGTGCCCAACGTCAATGAGCACATGTCGTTCCTCGAAATGCTCGACGTGCTCAACGAGGACCTTATCGCCAGGGACGAAGAGCCCGTCGCCTTCGATCACGATTGCCGCGAGGGCATCTGCGGCATGTGCGGCTGCATGGTCAACGGCGTGGCCCACGGCCCAAAGCCCGGCACCACGCTCTGCCAGCTTCACATGCGCTTCTTCAAGGATGGCGACCAGCTCTATCTCGAACCATGGCGCGCGCTTGCGTTCCCGTTGGTGAAGGATCTGGTGGTGGACCGCAGCGCGTTCGATCGGCTGATCGCCGCCGGCGGCTACATTTCCGTCGCGACCGGCAGCGCATCCGACGGCAACGCTATCCTGGTTCCCAAGGAAGATGCCGACCGCTCCATGGATGCCGCCGCCTGCATCGGCTGCGGCGCCTGCGTCGCCATGTGTCCCAATGCCTCCGCGTCGCTGTTCATGGCCGCCAAGATTTCGCACCTTGGCCTCTTACCGCAAGGCCAGCCCGAGCGAGCCACCCGCGCCGTGGCCATGGTCGCCCAAGCCAATCACGAGCTCTTCGGCGCCTGCACCAATGTCGGCGAATGCGAAGCCGTCTGCCCGAAGGAAATCAAGCTCGAAGTAATCGCCAGAATGAACCGCGATTTCCTGACGGCCAAGCTAACCGGCCGCACCGCCGCCGAAGAAGCCTGAAGGTGGGGCAGGATTCATCCTGCCAACGCCCGCTTGCGGGCGCTTCACCGCGGTCGTGGCGCAGACTGTCAAGTCTGCTGTGTCGAGACTCATCTCGATATTTCTTGCTGCTCGCGCCCCGTATCGAAGAATCCAGGCTCCCGCAGCAACCGTTCCAATCGTGGCAGATTCTTCGGAGGCGCATCGAGCGCCGCGACGAACGCCTCCCAGCGGGCGGCATCCAGAACAAATGTCCGGCGGTCTGCGTTGCATACTCCGGTATTGGCTCGAGCTGGAACGTCCATGAGACTGCTAAGCGGCGGAACGCTGGCGCAGCCGCCACCACAGGCCGGCGCCCGCGAGCGCGAGCAGCATCGGCCACGTCGCCGGCTCGGGGGACGAGGTGATGTCAAAAGCGGGAACCAAAGTGATGGCGCCACTGCTCCACGTGGAGCCCCCGTTTGTGGAGCTGACCGCCTTACTGGGCACGTTCTGGCTTTCCGCATCCCACACGTTGTAGCTGTTGTCGGAAAGACTCAACGGGCCAAGAACCATCCAGTACACCTGACCGCCGGTCAGCGATACGCCCGTGATGCCCGTAATGGAAACCAGGCCGCAGCAGGTTCCGAAGGCCGTGCTGGTGGACAGGCTCCAGTACGCGTTGGCTACCTCGGCCCCAGGCACGCCGGAGTTGTCGGTCAAAATGCTAGCGAAAAAAGTGTCAGCACCCGAAACATTGCTCACGGCGATATCTATCCCGGTCACTGTAAGGCTACCGGTGCCCGAAACCACGAACTCCGTCGCCCAGTCGGTACTCGTGCCGGTCGTACTTGCGCTGCCGGTCACGCCGAAGTTCTCAGAGGTGTCGTTGTACACGTCCCCCGCCGGCCCCAAATCGCTGAAAAGCGTGCTGCCTCTCATCGCCGCCGGCGCGAACGCGCAAACGGCAAGCGCCGTCAAGAACGAGTACAACCGTCTCTGTTTCAATTGGGCTACTCCCGTATTGGCGTGAACCGAAATCTCCGTGGGGTCTTCTGGAGCAGGCGGGTCCGCTTCCAAGTCATCATACCATAGGACAATAAACTCCTAAATCGCCGGCCCCAATCGTCGAATCGAGCCTGATTGACACCCCCACCCCCCGCTGATAGCCTAAATTTTCATGCCCCAGGTTTCCCCGGTGCGCCGCACGGCGCTGAATTCGGTCCACCGCGCGATGGGCGCAAAGATGGTCGAATTCGGCGGCTGGGATATGCCGGTTCAGTACGCGGGCATTATCGCGGAGCACATGACTGTGCGCCAAAAGGTCGGCCTGTTCGACATTGGCCACATGGGCAAAATCGAGATCCGCGGGCCGCAGGCTGCGCTACTCACCGACTTCGTCACTACCAACGCGGTCGCCAAGCTCCGCACCGGCCAGGCCCACTATTCCGGCCTGCTGTACGAAAACGGCGGTTTCGTGGACGATATCCTGGTACATAAGGTGGCTGAAGACGATTACTTCCTCTGCGTCAATGCCGCCAACCAGGAGAAGGATTTCGAGCACATTCGCGCGCACAACCATTTCGATGCCACAGTCGAATTGACGAGCGATCGTTACAGCCAGTTCGCCATCCAGGGTCCGCACGCCCGTGCCACATTGCAGAAGCTCACGCCGGTGGATCTAGGCGCCATCAAGTATTACTGGTTCACCGATGGCGAAGTGTGCGGCGTGCCTGCACGCATCGCCCACACCGGCTACACCGGCGAAGACGGTTTCGAAATCTACTTCCCGCCCGGTGAATCCGAATCCATCTGGGCGCGCGTGCTCGAAGCCGGCGCCGAATTTGACATCAAACCCTGCGGCCTGGGCGCGCGCAACACGCTGCGCCTCGAGGCGGCGATGGCACTCTACGGCCACGAAATCGACGCCTCCACTTCGCCGCTCGAAGCCGGCCTGGCCTGGATCGTCAAATTCGACAAAGGCGAATTCATCGGCCGCGAGGCGTTGCTGCGCCAGCGGGAATCCGGCGTCACGCGCAAGCTCACCGGATTTGAAATGGCCGGCCGGCCCATCGCGCGCGATGGCTACGAAGTGCAAGTCAACGGCGCCGCCGCCGGCTGGGTCACCAGCGGCTCACCCGCGCCGGCTCTGAACAAGAACATCGGCCTGTGCTATCTGCCCGGCGAATTCGCGCGGCCTGGCGTTGCCATTCAAGTCGTCGTCCGCGGCCAGCCCGCCGATGCGAGGACTGTCGAAACCCCTTTTTACAAGCGAGCGAAATGACCATGTATCCGGAAAACTTTCGATATTCGAAGGAACACGAATGGGTCCTGGTGGAAGGCGGCATCGGCACCATCGGGATCACCGATCACGCCCAACAGGAACTCGGCGACATCGTTTATGTCGATCTGCCCAAGCCCGGCACACGCGTGGAGCAGGGCAGGTCGCTCGGGAGCGTGGAATCCGTGAAGGCGGTTTCCGACGTTTACGCGCCTGTCTCGGGCGAGGTAACCGAGATCAACCCGGCGCTGGCCGACGCGCCCGAAAAGCTCAACGCGGATCCGCACGGCGCGGCCTGGCTGGTGAAAATCCGCCTGAGCGCGCCCGACGAATTGCCGCAACTGATGTCGGCCGCCGACTATCAAATCTACATAGGAGCCGAAAAGTAGTTGCGCTACCTGCCGAAATCGGATTCCGAACGCCGCCAGATGCTGGATGCTTGCGGCGCGGCCTCGGCCGAAGACCTGTTCGCCCACTTGCCTGCAGCGGTGCGGTTGCGCCGCCCCTTAGACCTTGCGCCCGGCATCTCCGAATACGAGATCGTCGACTACTTCCGCGCGCGCGCGGCCGAAAACGCCAACGGATATGCATCGTTCCTCGGCGCTGGCGTCTATCGCCATTACCGCCCCGTACTCGTCGACACGGTCGTATCGCGCGGCGAGTTTCTCACTTCCTACACGCCCTACCAGGCCGAAATCTCGCAGGGCACGCTCACCGCCATCTTTGAATTCCAGACCATGATCTGCCAGCTCACCGGCATGGACGTGGCCAACGCTTCCATGTACGATGGCTCGACCGCCGTGCCCGAAGCGGCTATGATGGCCGCGCGCATCACCGGCCGTCACCGCGTGCTGGCCGCGCGCACCGTGCATCCCGAGTATCGCGAAGTGCTGCGCACCTATGCGCTGCACCAGGGGATGCCGGTCGAAGAAGTCGGCTACGGGAAGGATTCGGGCGCGATCGACCTCGACGATCTTGAGCGCAAAATCGACGGCCAGACCGCCGCCGTAATCGTCCAATCGCCCAACTTCTTCGGCATCATCGACGACGTGAAGTCGGCCGCGGAAATCGCCCATCGCCACGGCGCGCTCCTCGTCATGGTGTTCACCGAAGCCGTCTCGCTGGGAATTCTCGCGCCACCCGCCGGCGCCGATATCGTGGCCGGCGAGTTGCAATCCTTCGCCATTTCGCCCAGCTACGGCGGCCCTTTCGCCGGCATCATCGCCACCCGCGACCAGTTCGTCCGCCAGATGCCCGGCCGGCTGGTCGGCCAGACCGTCGATACCCACGGCAACCGCGCTTTCTGCCTCACTCTTTCCACGCGCGAGCAACACATCCGCCGCGAGAAGGCCACTTCCAACATTTGCACCAACCAGGCGCTCATCGCCCTCATGGCCACCGTCTTCATGACCGTCTACGGCAAGGAAGGCCTGCGCGAGCTGGCGTTGCAGAACCTGGCCAAGGCGCACTATCTGGCCGGAAAAGTCCAAAACGTATTTACGGGAAAATGTTTTAACGAATTCGTCGTCAGGGTGGGGAATCCGGAACTGGTCAACAAGGCCCTGCTCAAGAAAAAGATTATTGGCGGTCTTCCCCTGGGCCGCTTCTATCCCGAGTTGGCCGATTCCATGCTGCTCTGCGCCACCGAAATGACGAGTCGCGCCGATATGGACGCGCTGAGCGGCGCCTTACGCGCGCCGGCCGCCGCGGAGGAGCTGGCGTGATCCGGAAAGTCCGCACTCACCCCTCGCAGAACGAGAGGCTGCTCTTCGAGCGCAGCTCACCCGGCAAGCGCGCCTGGCAGCTACCAGAGCTGGACGTTCCCGCCGTGGACCCGGTCGAAGCGCTCGGCGCCGCCAACGTGCGCGACGAAATCCCCGGCTTCCCCGAAGTGAGCGAGGTCGAAGCCATCCGCCACTTCACGCGCCTTTCCACTTGGAACTACGCCATCGATCACGGCATGTATCCGCTCGGTTCCTGCACCATGAAGTACAACCCGCGCATCAATGAGCTGGTCGCGCGCATTGAGGGCCTGGCCTGGGCGCATCCGTATCAACCCGAGTCGCTCGCGCAGGGCGCCATGGAAGTGATGGCGCGCCTCGAAGCCGCGCTCGCCGAAATCACCGGCATGGACGCGGTCACTCTGCAACCCGCCGCCGGTGCGCACGGCGAGCTCACCGGCATCCTGCTGATTCGCGCTCTGCTCGAAAAGCGCGGCGACCCGCGCCAGAAGATCCTCATCCCCGATTCCGCCCATGGCACCAATCCCGCCACCGCGGCCATCGCCGGCTACACCGTTGAGAACGTGAAATCGACCGGCGCCGGCGTGCTCGATCTGGAAGCGCTCGCCCGCGCCGCCGACGGCGACGTCGCCGCGCTGATGGTGACCAATCCCAACACGCTCGGCGTCTTCGAGGACAACATCGCGCAGGCGGCGGAAATCCTGCATGCCAAAGGCGCCATGCTCTACATGGATGGCGCCAATATGAACGC
>CAZFOP010000193.1:0-7175 GCA_964520085.1 uncultured Solibacteraceae bacterium
GCTGAATCACATTAGGATTCTCAAATTCTACTGGAAGGGCATTGCCGAGTTGAGCGAAGCCGGAAAATGGAATCCGGTTAGTCTAACTTACGCTCTAACGAATTACGCAGGGGCCATAGGCGAGTTATACCCGGACTTGAGGGGCCAGGAGGACTATTTGCTGTGCCTGATGACCGACCTCAAGAGCCGGGGCTTTTCGACGATCTCGCGACCGGCGGACAGTTTTCCGCAAGGTCCGGCGATTACCAACGCGGGTATCCAGTTCTTGCGTTTCATCCTTGATCCAACCGGCTAAACCCTGCACCGATCCCGGCATCTGGATCCGCTCCGGCGCCTTTCTTCGCGGTGTATAGGCCTTTGCATCCTAGCGCTGTCATCTTGACGCATCACGCCTGACTCGTGGATCTGTCATTGGCTACGCGTTAGGTGTCCGATTCCAGAGAAACTGGCCGATCCACGGAGGAATGCTGCCGAGGTTAGAGCCTAGCGGATTGGCCACCGCCGCTCGCGCTGGCTTGCAGTTGTTATCCTGAACGAGAGTGGACTTCAACCCCGCCGCGTTCGAACGCATTGCGATCCGCGCCACCAACTGGCTGGGCGATGCCGTGATGTCGCTGCCGGCGATTCGCGCCATTCGCCAGGCGTGCCCGCGCGCCGAAATCGCGTTGGTTGTGCGGCCCTCGCTGGCCGACCTCTATGCTCGCGAGTCTTCGGTCAACCGTGTGATCGCCTGCCCGCCGGCGAAAAAGTGGAGTGAGCGCCGCGCCTTCGCGGCCAGCCTGCGCAAGGAGCGTCTCGATGCCGCGTTCCTATTGCCGAACTCGTTCGACGCAGCGCTGACGGCCTGGCTGGCGAGGATTCCGGAACGCATCGGTTACGCGCGCGACGGACGCGGCTGGCTGCTGACGCGGGCCATCGCGCGGCCAGAACCGGGTGACATTCCGCGCCATGAGCGCTTCTATTACCTGGAACTGCTGCGGCGCGCCGGGCTGATCGAGCACTTCCCGGAAGCGTCCGCCATTCGCCTGGAGGGCATTCCCGCCGCGCGCACGGCCGGTGCCGCCCGCTTGCGCGAGCTCGGCGTGGAGGGCGCAGCAATCGGCGTCAGCCCCGGCGCGGCGTACGGCAATGCCAAGCGCTGGCTGCCGGAACGGTTCGCTGAAGCGGCCCGCGGTTTGGCGGCAGCGCTCGGCGCCGGTGTACTTGTGTTTGGCTCGGCTGCCGAGCGCGAATTGTGTGAGACCGTGGCCGCCGGCCTGTGCGGCGGCGGTGTGGACGCTCGCAATCTCGCCGGCGGCACCACCTTGGGAGAATTCATCGATCTCGCTGCCGCCTGCCGCCTGTATCTCACCAACGATTCCGGCGCCATGCACGTGGCCTCCGCGCTGGGCGTGCCGACGGTGGCCATCTTCGGTGCCACCGACGACTCCACCACCGGCCCCACCGGCCCGCTGGCGCGCGTGGTACGCGAGCACGCCGAATGCAGCCCGTGCCTGCTGCGCGATTGCCCGATCGATCATCGCTGCATGACCCGCGTCCTGACCGAGCGCGTGGCCGCGGTTTCGCTGGAACTATTACACGCAAACGACGAGACATGGATACCCGAAGCAAAATCCTGACTGCCGGGGCCGCGCGCGCCTTGGCCGGCCCGCTGGCTGTAGTCACCGGCTACTTCGACGTGCTCCGCGCCGAACACGCGCGAGAGCTTGCAGCCATCCGCCGCCGCAGCGGCGACAGTTCTCTGCTGGCGATCGTGCTTCCCTGCCCCGGCGAGATCTTAGATATCCACGCGCGCTCCCGCATGGTGGCCGCGTTACGGGTGGTAGACTACGTCTTGGTCGCCGCCGAGCCGGAGTGCGAGACGCTGTTGGCGGAATTGCGCCCTCGGGCCGTGATTCATTTGGAGGCCGATGACGTTCGCCGCAACCGCGAAATCGTCGAGCGCATTCGCGGCCGGCAGGAGCGATGAGTTCGCATTATAGATGTGGCCCAGACACTGGCGCGTGGCACCGCTCGGGGCAGCAAGGTCGAGACGAATCCCGACCCTGCACGCAAGAATGCGTGCGCCAAGGCCACCGGTAAACACTCGTTCGACAGAGCACCCATGCCCATCTCGCAATCGATAGCCGGACAACTCAAGCAAGCCTCCTGGATTCGCCGGATGTTCGAAATCGGCATTCAGCTCCGCCGGGAACGCGGCGCCGAAAACGTTTTCGATTTTAGCCTCGGTAACCCGGAAGTGGAACCGCCCGCAGCAGTAATCGACGCATTGCGCCGCGTGGCCACGGAGGACCGCCCGCGCAGCCACGGATACATGCCCAACGCCGGTTACCCGGAAGTCCGTGCGCAACTGGCCAGCCGCCTGGCCGCGTCCACTGGCCTTGCCTTCTCCGCCGAGCATCTCGTCATGACCAGCGGCGCGGCCGGCGCCCTCAACACCGTACTCAAGTCGATACTCGACCCTGGCGACGAAGTAATCGTTCTCAATCCCTATTTCCCCGAGTATCGTTTCTATATCGAAAACCATGGCGGCCGCATGGTGCCGGTGGAAACCACCGCCGACTTCCTGCCCGATCCCGGCCTCATCGCCGCCGCCGTGACGCCGCGAACCAAGGCTCTGATCCTCAATTCACCCAACAATCCGACCGGTCGCCTTTACCCCGCAGCTCTCTTGCGCAATTTGAATGCGATTGTGCGCGATCCGTTGATTGTCATCAGCGACGAACCGTATCGTCCGATCGTTTACGACCACGTCGCGCCGCCCGAGACGCTGGCCCTCATCGACCGCGCCGTGCTGGCCTGGAGCTGGTCGAAAGCAATGGCGATCGCGGGCGAGCGGATCGGTTATCTGGCGATTTCGCCGCGCCTCGAGGAAGCCGCCGCCCTCGCCAACGCCTGCACTTTTGCGCACCGCATCCTTGGCTACATCAACGCGCCCGCCATCTGGCAGCGCGTGGTGGGCCTGGTGCCGGAGGCAACCGTCGACGTCGCTCTCTATCAGGCCAAGCGCGACAGGCTGTGCGATGCGTTGCAGGCCATGGGTTACGACGCGCCGCGCCCGGAGGGTTCGTTTTACGTTTTCCCCAAGACCCCCATCGCCGACGACATCGCTTTCATCCAGGCATTGCAGGAAGAAGGCATCCTCGCCGTGCCCGGTTCCGGCTTCGGCCGCGGCGGCTATATGCGGCTGTCGCTGACCATCTCGTCACCCGAAATTGACCGCTCGCTGCCCGGCTTCGAGCGGGCGATCCGCAAGATGCAAGCCAACTAGCGGCTGCGGGGATCTGGAATTTCCCCCCAAGCACCAGAATTGGCTTAGTACGCCACCCTACATTTGTGGGTACGATCATGTGTAATTTTGTGTAATTCAAATATAATCAAAGACATACAAAGTTCTATACGAACTTCATATTGACATTCTCAGTAGATTGGATATCATTAACCTCAGTACGTCTAGTACTTTGGTTTTGACGCCTGCGTTTTTGTGCCCCGGCGAGTCGGTTGCCACCGGCGGCACGCCAGAGAGGAGCCGATGATGTCCGTCTTGACGAGCAAGAAAGCATTGACGAGGGGACTGCGTGTACAGTCCGGCTTGGGTCTGTTAATGGCGGCCTTTCTGTTGCCGGTGTGCCTGGCGCAATTGAGCGATCAAAATGCGCCGGTGGTGCCACACCAGATCTCCAAGAAAGTGGTGGTGCCGCCAGGCAGCGTTAATGACGGCGCGAGTGCTCCTGCCCCCGTCCAGCAAATGGTGGAGCAGCCGGAGAGAGCCGCGGAGGCGGTGGTGCATCCGGACGCCACGAACGCGGCGACTACCGTCAGCGTGGACGCGGGCGCGAATCAGCATCCCATCAACCCCAACATCTACGGGGTTGCCTGGGCTGGAACCTCCGAGCTTGCCGCCTTAAACGCCCCTATCAACCGCTACGGGGGCAACAACACCAGCGATTACAACTGGCAACAGGACGCGTGGAACCTGGACAATGACTGGTATTTTGAGAGCTATCTCCTGAACGGGCCTCCAGTCGTGGAGGGAGCGAACGCCGACAATTTTATTCAAACGACTCGGGCCGCCAACCTGGGAGCCCAGCCAATGATCACGGTCCCGATGCTTCCCTACATTGCCAAGGTCGCCGCCAATGCGAACAGCGGCGCGGCCTCGCTTTGGTCCTTCTCGATTGCCAAGTACGGCGCGCAGACGGGCGCCGACCCTTATCAGTCGGACGCCGGTAATGGCGTCAGCTCCGCCACGGGCAAGGACATCGTCAATGACCCCAGCGATGCGTATGTGCCAAACAGCGCTGCCATCCAAGGAGCATGGATCAACCACCTGGTCGGCAAATGGGGAAATTCGACGACAAGCACCGGCGTCAAATACTATCAACTCGACAACGAGCCCTCGATCTGGAGCGGCACCCATCGCGATGCTCATCCGGCTGAGGAGACTTACGATGAGTTGTGGGCCGACATCCAAGCTTATGCGGGAGCCATCAAAGCCGCCGATCCAAACGCCATCGTACTTGGTCCCGAGGAATGGTGCTGGTGGGCGATGTGGCTCAGCGGATACGACCAGGCGAACGGAAGCGGAGCCGGATCGGATTACGCGACTCATAACAATACTTACTACTACCCCTGGTTGCTCCAGCAGCTTGCCGCGTATAAGAAGGCTAACGGCAAGCCCCTGATTGACATATTGAGCGTTCACTGCTACAGCGACACCAACCCAAATTACAATCAGGCTACGCGCATGCTTTGGGATCCGACCTTCACGGATGCCGCCGGCTGGTTTGCCGATGGCGGCCAAAACGGAGGAATTGTAGATTACATTCCCACGATGCAGAACTGGGTCAAAGCCGCCTTCCCCAATGGCGACGGCCCGCAGATCGGCTGCACGGAGTATGGTGGCTGGGGAGAAGACGACACGACCTTGGCCGGCGCAACGGTGGAAGCCGACGTGCTAGGTATCTTTGGGTACTACGGCTTCGACCTGGCATCCGACTTCTCAATATCCGACACCCCAACCCAGTTGGCTTTTGAGATATACCGCAACTACGATGGGAATCTCTCCACCTTTGGCGACACCAGCGTATCGACAACAGTAGCCAATCCCGACAACCTGTCTTCGTTTGCCGCGCTGCGCACCTCCGACGGCGCACTAACGGTGATGGTGATCAACAAGCAGACGGGCAGCACGCCGGTGACGATCAACCTGGCGAACTTCGTGCCCACGAGCACAGCGACGGCCTATCAGATCAACTCCGCGACACAGACCTCGATCGCCAACCTGGGCAGCGTCGCGGTGGCGAGCAACGCCATTAGCACGACCGTTCCGGCGCAAAGTGTCACGCTGTTCGTGATTCCGGCTGGCACGGCGACGACTGCACCGCCAGCTCCAACGAACCTGGTGGCCAACGTCGGCAATAACACCGTAACCCTCACATGGCTCGGCGGCGGTGGCGCCACCAAGTTCACCATCCAACGCGGTCCGGCGAGCACCGGTCCATTTACGACTATTGGAACCGTTACTGCCCCCGCGGCCGAATCGCTCACCGACACGAGCGTGACGAACGGCACGACTTACTACTACCAGGTGTCGGGGACCAACAGCATCGGCACGGGCCCGTATTCCACGCCGATTGCCGCGATGCCAATAGTTCCGCCGACGTTCACGTCGTCCGCCACGGCTTCGCCGAATCCGGCGACGCAGAATTCCAGCACCACCATTACTGCCACCGTCAAGTGCACGGCGAACACGCTGACGAATGGCACCGTCGAGATCATCGCACTCGATCCGACCGGCGCTACGGCACTGACGCAGACATTCCCTGCACAGAATTTCACCGCCAACCAGTCTCAGACTTACACAGCCTCGCTTACACCGGCCCTAACAGGAACATACACGGTGCAAGTCGAGGTATTGAGCGCGAGCGGACAGCAGTGGAGCGCGAACACATCGGCAGGTACCATCACGGTCAATTCGGCTCTCTCTTTTACGTCTACGGCGACGCCGAATCCAACCTCGATAAATTCCAGCGGCTCCTCGACCATCTCGTTTTCGGTTACGAACACTGGATCGGTCGCGTTCACGAACGGAATTGTTCAACTCAATATCCAAAACTCGTCGGGCGTCTCGTGTGGATACGACGACATTACCGGAGTGAGCATCACCGCCGGGGCAAGTCAGTCATTCACGTATACGTGGACGCCGTCGGCACAGTCGCCCGCGGTAACGACGAGCGGGACTTACAGCGTGGACGTTGGTGTTTTCAATTCCACCTGGGCCACCGATTACTACTGGAACACGGACGCAACGATTACGCTGACAGGGGGAACGTCGCCGCCGGCTTTCACGTCTTCGGCAACGCCCAGCCCTGCCTCGATAAGCGCCAGCGGATCGTCCACGATTGCCTACTCCGTCACAGACACCGGCGGGGCGCTGTCGAGCGCGAACGTCGAATTGCAGGTATTCAATGCGGCGGGCACGGCAGTGGGAACGCAGGTCAGTAGCAGCCAGAATTTCACTGCGGGTGGAACGTTGTCGTTTACGTATACCTGGACTCCCGCGAGCCAGTCGCCAGCCGTAACCGCCGCCGGAGCGTACACGGTGGAAATCGGAGTGTTCAACTCTGCCTGGTCTACGGATTACTACTGGAACAGTAATGCCGGAACCATCACTCTCACAGCCGGTACATCGGCGCCGGCCGCGCCCACGGGTCTGACAGCGACGGCGGGCAACGCCTCTGTGAAGCTGAGTTGGACGGCTTCGACCGGCGCCACTTCGTACAACGTCTATCGCGGCACAACCGTGGGCGGCGAGAGCACGACGGCGCTTGCCACCGGCATCACCACCACGTCTTATACCGACGCCACGGTGTCCAACGGAACGACCTATTACTACAAGGTCGCAGCGGTGAACTCCGGGGGGACGAGCCCACTGTCCACGGAAGTCTCGGCGACACCGGAACCTTCTGCGCCGGCTGCGCCTACGGGTCTGACAGCGACAGCCGCCAACGCGTCCGTGAAACTTAGCTGGACGGGTTCGACCGGCGCCACTTCGTACAGCGTCTATCGCGGCACAACCGCGGGCGGCGAGAGCACGACGGCGCTTGCCACCGGCATTACCACCACGTCTTATACCGACGCCACGGTGTCCAACGGAACGACCTATTACTACA
>CAZFOP010000194.1:0-7161 GCA_964520085.1 uncultured Solibacteraceae bacterium
ACGCCAGCCTTTTCAGGGCTGCGCTCTACCAGCTGAGCTACCTGGCCGGGGAAGTCCCAGTGTAGCAATCGGACGGCGGCTTCCGCAACGTTCTTGGACGATCTCCGGCACAATGCTCAGTGTACGTCGGGCCGTTCGGTCTCGACCACCGGAGGTGCAACTCCGGGTGGGACCGGCGCCAGCATGTCTTCCTTGCGCTTGATCAGGGTGGAAGTGTTGTAGCTGGCCGCCTCGAAGCCGTGGCCGTGGGTAATAGCGTCGGTGGGGCAGGCTTCCACGCAATAGCCGCAGAAGATGCAGCGATTGTAATCGATGTTATAGACCTTGGCGTAGCGTTCGCCGCCGGAGATGCGCTCCCGTTCGGTGTTCTCCGCGGCCTCGATGTAAATGCAATTGGAAGGGCACGCCGCGGCGCACAGGAAACACGCCACACACTTCTCCATGCCGTTGACGTCGCGCTGCAATACGTGAACGCCGCGGAACCGCTCCTCGAACTTAGCCGGCTCGTCCGGATAGTATTCGGTGACGGTGGGCGAGAGCATCTCCTTCAACGTGACGCTCATGCCTTTCGCGATGGCCGCGGCGGCACCGATTACATCAATTCTGGTGGACATGGAGTCTGATTTTATTGTAGCGTGGTCCGGTCGCACGGCAGTCAGTCCTGGCTATTCGTGATTAACCGCGCGCCGCGGTTGCGAGTGAAATAGTTGTACACCCACTCGACAAAGACCAGCAGGCGGTTTTCAAATTCCACTAGGTACATCAGGTGTACGAATACCCACAGGAACCACGCGGGGAAACCGGCTACGTGCAACCTGCCGAACTGCGCCACGGCGCGGTTTCTGCCGATGGTGGCCAGGTTGCCTTTGTCGAAATAGCGAAACGGGCGGACGGATTGGCCACGCAGTTTCTTCACCACCAGATCGGCCACATAGCGGCCCTGCTGCATGGCCACCGGCGCCAAGCCGGGCAGCGGTTTGCCGCCTCGGTTGAGGCTAGCCAAATCGCCGATGACATGAATCTCGGGATGGCCGGGGACGCTCAGGTCCGGCTCGACCAGCACCCTTCCGACACGGTCGAGTGAGGCCCCTGTGCGTTCCGCCAGCTTCCGTCCCAAGCTCGATGCGCGCACGCCCGCCGCCCATAGCACAGTGCGGGTGGCGACATGGCTGGTCTGCCCGGCGGCCTCGAAGGTGACTCCTTCGGCGCTAATCTCGGTTACGCGCGCGCCCATGCGCGGCCGCACGCCGAGGGCGATGAGCTGTCGCTCGGCTTTGCGGGAGAGGTCCGGAGGGAAGGAAGGCAGCACGCGGTCCTCGCCCTCCACCAGCAGGATCCGGGATTCGGCTGGGTTGATGTGACGGAAATCGCGCCTCAGCGTGTCGTTGGCAATTTCACCCAGCGCCCCGGCCAGCTCGACGCCGGTCGGGCCGCCGCCGACGATCACGAAGGTGAGCCAGGCCTGGCGCCGCTCGGCATCCGGTTCGCGCTCGGCCTTCTCAAAAGCCAGCAGGATGCGGCGGCGGATTTCGGTCGAGTCTTCCACGGTCTTCAGCCCGGGAGCCAGCCGAGCCCATTCGTCGTGGCCGAAATAGTGATGGGTGGCGCCGGTGGCAATCACGAGATCGTCGTAGGACCGCTCGCCATCGGCAAGGATGACCCGGCGATTGGCGATATCGAAATCCACCACCTCGGCCAGCAGCACTTCGGTGTTGCGATGGCCGCGCAAGACTACCCGCAGTGGCGATGCGATCTCACCCGGCGAAAGCCCACCGGTGGCCACCTGGTAAAGCAGCGGCTGAAAGAGATGAAAATTGCGACGATCGATGACGGTGAGCGCGAGCGGGGCCTTGCCGAGCCGCTTGGCCGCATACAGGCCGGCGAACCCGCCACCGACAATGACTACCCGGTGCGTGCCCACGCCCGGCGTCATGTCCGGACCTGGCTGGCGCTGGTTTTTCATACCACACATCCTCGCCATCCCTCTCGCTCTACTCCTTATTCGATGCCGGAGCAGGGGATCGGGAAGCACGTTCCGATCCCTCCGCGATCGAAAGGCGCCGTTGCCAAAACCGCAACAGCGGGCGCAGTCTTCACACTCGGCGGCGCGCGCACCTGCGCTACTATTGAGTGGAGAAGCCGGCACACCGCCGGATCGACAGGGGCAGGCAAATGAGTCGAAGTGCGTTAGGTATGAGAAGAATTGGAGCAGTGGCGCTGTGGTTGGGCGCAGCGGCGATTGTGCCGGCACAGACCTTCACCTTCTACCCGTTGCCCGCCAGCTATAGCCAACCGAAGGGAATCGCCGCCGGCCCGGACGGCGCGCTCTGGTTCACCGAGTACAATAACAACAAGATTGGGCGCATCACGACAAGCGGGGTCATCACCGAATACCCGGTGGTGTCGGTCTCCAGTTACCCCTACTCGATCACCGCCGGCCCGGATGGGGCACTCTGGTTCACCGAGTCTCATGCGAATAACATCGGGCGGATCACCACGGCCGGAGCGGTGACGGAGTATGCGGTGCCCACGCCGGCGGCGTTCCCACTGGGGATCACCATCGGTCCGGATGGCGCGCTCTGGTTTACGGAGGCGGCCACCAATACTATCGGGCGTATCACCACGGGCGGCACGTTCTCCGAATACGCGATACCCACTCAGCCGGCTGGCGCATATGGTATCGTCACTGGGCCCGACGGCAACCTCTGGTTCACCGAAGAGGCGGGAAACAATATCGGGCAGATTACGCCGACCGGAGTGGTTACCGAATTCGCGCTCCCCACGTCGGGATCGCTGCCTTCGGCCATCCTCAAAGGACCGGACAACGGGTTGTGGTTCACCGAGTGGGCGGGGAACAAGATCGGCAGAAGCGACAGCAGCGGAAATATCGTGGAATACCAGGTTCCCACGGGTATCGGTTATCCTTTGGGTCTGACGATCGGTCCGGATGGCGCGCTGTGGTTCACGGAAGGCGCCATTACCAATCGAATTGGCCGCCTTACGCTGGACGGCACCTTCGCCGAGTACGTGGTGGGAGCGCAGAAATCGACCGCCCCCACGACCAAGTACATGCCCACGGCGACGCCGAGTCCAGGATGGCTTGCCAGCGGTTCGGACGGTGCGATCTGGTTTACCGAAGGGAT
Organism: uncultured Solibacteraceae bacterium; assembly: GCA_964520085.1. Taxonomy (GTDB): domain Bacteria; phylum Acidobacteriota; class Terriglobia; order Bryobacterales; family Bryobacteraceae; genus Bog-375. The sequence continues at coordinate 3,144 of CAZFOP010000194.1, forward strand.
CGGTGCTATCGCCCGTTTCAGCATTCCCGCGGCCGGCGGCAAAGAGCGCCGGACTTACTGAACCGGCTGCTGTCCTATTCACTACAGGCGCCGCGTCAGGGGCGAAAGAGCGTGCGGGAGCCGGCCCATCCTCCGGACAGGGGCGCTGGAGGATCGGCGATGGACTGGAGGCGGACCAGCAGGGCGGAATCCCGATCCTTCATCGAAGCGAGCGGCATGATTCCGTGGTCCAGGATGAACTCGGCATCGGTATCGGTGAGAAGCACCTCGGCGCAGGGTTTGGCGACCGATTCGCCATCGGCGCGGTAGATGTGCTGCGGCAGGTTTCCGATCTCCCGATGGCGCGCGGGATGCATCTCCCAGCCCTCGGCGCGAAAGGCCAGGCCGAGGACGCAGGCACAAAAGAAAGCCGGGTTGCCCCACAGATAATCCGCGTGAACGCTCTCCGGCATCTCTTCAAACTCGAACTCTTCCGTGGACGAAGTGTCCTTCCCGTAAGGCAAGCGCAGCAGGAAGCGCGGCAAGGCGAGGCCGATCCAGCGGGCCGCTTCGGAACGGACGAGTTCCTGCCACTCGGAGCTTGGCGAATCGGAAGGCAGCGCGGCTTCACCTAGAAATGGCGCGCGCAACGATGCGGCGAGTTTGCCAAGGCATTGCAAACGGGCGGCATCCTCGGCGGAACGGGTGAATGCATAATTGCCCACGATCAGCGACCAAGGGGCTGAAGAGCCACCGAGGCACTTTTCAAGATCCGCGGATGGGCAAGGTGAATTCTGCCCCACCAGTTCGTCGAGCGTGGCGTCGAAAACGTAGATCTTGAGATCGGCGTCGGGTTGGAGCCGGTCAATCAGCATGGCGACCGCGCGCCACGCGGCTTCGAGCGATTGGAAATGGGGGTGATGCAGAACGGCACGCATCTGGTCGCCCACTGCGGCATCGACGCGTGCGGCCCATTCCTGTTGACGGGGACCCTGGCGCGCCACCAGATGAGGCTGGACGGCCCGCTTGAGGAATTCGGCCATTGCGTCGGGTTCCGATACTACGCGGGAAGCCGGCTCTTCATCGGCCTGCGCCATCATGCTTTCGAGAAGATTGCGTCCAGTGGGTGCCGCGCGCTGCGGCGCTTCTGGAGCCGCTGCTGCCGGAACAGGCGGCTGGTCGCGCACGGCGTCGAGCTTACGAAAGACATCGGTGCGCCGATAAATGCGATCGGGATTAAAATCGTCGAGCGCAGCGAACCGAAGCTTGCCTTGCGGAAGCTGGACTGAGGGCGAAATCGATGCAAGCACTTCGTCAAGATTGTCGCAGTCCACGGCCTTCGGGCGGCGTCCGGCGATGGGCGCCCGCTCGCCGCGGGCCCCGCGCCCGCTGAAATCGCCGAGGATCAGAATACGAAATGGGGTGTCGGAATCGGGCACTTCGTGGATTGGCTGCGTGCTTTCGCCAACCTCGATGCCGACGGAGACTTTCGAGAATCTTTCTGCCATAAGGCCTCGTTCCGTAATAACCCGGGCGACCGCTCCCTGACGGCCGCGGCATTGTTAGCGCGCGACGTCCGATACGCAGGCGAGACGCGAGAAATAGCCGACCTGGAAGACCGCCGGCGCACCGTTCATGTCGAGTTCAAAGTGGACCGTGAGTGGTTTGCCGTTGGGCAGCTTCATCGGATCCTTGCCCGCGCGAATGATCCATTCGAGGGAATAACCGGCGCCGGCGGGAGTCCAACGTTCCGCCTCTTTGAAGAAACGGAATACGGCCCACAGCCCATCGTGTTCCGAGAATGAGATTTCCGGACCGCCGAATTTCACGGAGGCCTTCGAGCCGTGCGCACCGCCGCCTTGCCAGACGATCTGCTTGGCTGCAGCCGCGCCGCCGGAGTAGCTGATGCTCTGCCCGTCAATCAGCAGGTTCACCGTCTGGATACCCTCCGAAGGTTCCGGCGTGAGCATGTAGGTGAAGTGCGGGTCCTGCGCACCGCCAGCGTAGATTGCGTCGGAGAACGTGGCGGCCGCATTGAAGAAGTTGACGAAGGCCTGGTTCACGCCGCCGGAGGGACCGATGACGAATTGCGACCCCTGCTTGACCAGCAGCTTCTGCAGATTCTGATCGTAGAAGCTCCACAGCGCCCCATCAGGCTTGTGCAGAAGGCCGTTGACATCGGCCACGGTGGCATCCACGCTGGCGTTGGGATTGAATGGATACTTGGACAGCACGGCGCGGAACTGCCCGCACAGAGACCTGCCTTTGCCATTCAGCTCCGCGGGTCCCAGCGCGCGCAGCAGGCCTTCCACGTAGACGATTGGGTCTTCCAGCAACTTCTGCACACCGGCCTCGAGATGGGTTTCCGAATCGATGCGGAAGGCCTGCGCCATCTGGCGCGTGGTGACCTTGGCCTGCGTGGCGTTCTGCAGCGTCGGGCCGGCAGCCGTGTCGGTGGGCGTTGCGCCCTGGGTGGCAATCGATTCGAGAGATGCCTGCAGCGTCACGAGCGCGTTGATATAGTTCTGGTTGGGCGGCAGGATGAAACGGTCGGTGCTGCCCGGCGGGACCACCGTCTGCACTGGCTGAAAGACCGTCGCCACGTCGGGATCGTCCACCGCCGTGTTGAGCGACGCCAGCGCGAACAACTCGAGCAGCGGCGACTGGTTGCCGGAGAGCTGGGTCAACTTCTGCGAAGCGTCGGCCAGACTCGCGTAGCGGACTACTGAAGCCGACTTGACATAGGTCCGCCAATGCTGGATAAAGTCGGCGTTGTAGCGCGCGCGCAGGTCCTGCGCCAGCTTGGCGCGATCGATGTTGGCGGAGGCCTGGTCGCCGAGCACCCACTGCTCACCGGCGAAGTAGCGGTCGGCGTGGAGGATGGCGTCCTTCATGAAAGCCCAGCCGCCCTTGGAAAACGCTCCGGGCACTTCGTGCGTCTCCAACACGACTTGAGCCGAGCCGGCGAACTGCCGATTGAAATTGATGGGCGGATTCTTGCGGTTGGCTTCGGCGAGCATGAAAGCGTAGACGCGCTCCGTGCCGGCGAACTGAGCCAGGTAATGGCGCGCTCGTTCGATGGCGACTGCGTCGTTCGCTTCCGAGTACGGATTCTCCTGCTGGAGGACGTCGGAATAAAAATCGAATTGCTTCTGCACGAGCTGCTGGCGTTCGGGATCGATGGCGCGGTCGCCCGCCCACCACTTCATCAGCACGGGCGAAAGAAACTGGCTGCTGCTGTGCTCGTGGTGGTTCGTGGTGATGAGATAGGCCTTCAGCGCGTCATAAGTGGGTTGGTAATCCGGCCCCTGGGTTGGCGGCAGACCGCTCAGCCCTTGCAGGATGGCGTCTTGGGTTTGCGCGAAGAGTAGCTGGCGAAAACGGGCGAAATAAATGCGCCAGGCTTCGGGATAGAGATCGTCTCCGACGAAGAGTCCCATGCGGTAAGAAAACGGTGCGCCTTCGCGACGGTATTGGACTAACGTTTCGAGCGATTGGCGGAGCGCTTCGAGCTTGCGCAGACTTTCGACAGGCGCCAGGTTGGCGGCGGCCAAACCGGCGGCGGCGCTGCCTTCGGCCGCGGTGCGCACCCGGGTTTCCAGGCTGCGGTTATTGAAGAAGGAGATCGTAAAGAAAATGGAGAGCAGCAGGCACAACGCGGCAGCCGCGATGAAGAGCACCCTGCGCGCAAAACTGGTTTTGGTGCTGGAACCGCTGGCGCCCATGGCGGCGCGGTCGGAAAGCAGAACATCGGTGAACCAGTGGCTGAGGAAGAGCCACTGCGGCACTTTGCGCGTCGCTCCCACTTGCTGCGGAGGGGTCTGCGCGGCCTGCGCTTGCGCACCCGCTTTGAAGATGCCTGTGGCGCCGGCGGCCGATCCGTAGTTGCTCTGAGACTGCGGAGCCGCGGCGGCAACCGGAGCGGCTTCATTGATGATGATGGGCCGCACGCCGGTGAAGTAGAAGCCGCGCAACAGTGGCCCCACGCTCAACTGGCTGGGCCGGCACAGATCCACCAGAAACTGCACCACGGCGGGAC
>CAZFOP010000195.1:0-7143 GCA_964520085.1 uncultured Solibacteraceae bacterium
AGCGCAGCCCTGAAAAGGCTGGCGTCGGCGGTTCAATTCCGTCCCTGGCCACCACGTTTTCAGTAGTTTACAGCCACCCAAGACAGCGAGTTGGTCCCAATTGGCCCCAAAACCCTTAACCCAAACTCGCTTGGACTCGTCGTCGAAGCGGCCGAAGCATCGCCCGTTGCAATTCGCTGCAGAAAACGAACGGCTAGTCGTGCGCGCGAGTTGAAGGGCAGTTGAAGATGGCAACCGTCACGTTCATCGTTGGCTACTGCCGATCAGGTAAGACTCCCCCCTTGCTGAAGAGGTGGAGAGAAAGGAAGCGCGGAGGTTCGAGGAGGGATTTCTCATTGGCTCGGTCCCGAAGGCCGAATTGATTAAAGCTCTTCGGAACAACCTCGATTGCGTTGTGGTCGAAATCGGTTTTTTTGCTACGAAGAGAACCGTTATTCGATTGAAAGAAAGTTGCTGCAAGAAGTCCCAAAAGTAGCCATCGAATACGTGTTCTTTGAGGCGCGACGCTCACAACGCCGGCGGGTTACCAGCAGTGACTCGGATGCCAGTGATTGCAGCTCCGATTTCCGCGACCTCGGGTGAGAACGGGTGCTGCAGCCGGAACCGGCGCGAGCGCCAGTTCGGCTGCCTCGCCTTACTTCGCGGCGGCGCGCTTCTTTTCGTACGCGGCGAATTGCGCGCGGTAGGACTCGTAGCCGGCGCGGCCCATAAGGCCGAAGGTGAGTTTCTTGCCCAGTTCCACGCCTTCCTGATTGAAAGCGTCGATGTCTAACATCTCACCCACAAAAGCCGTCTGGAACTCCATCATCTGCAGAAACGCGCCCAGGTGCTCTTCGTCCACCCGGTCGAGCGTCACCGTGCAATTCGGCCGGCCGCATTCCGCCATCGCCGCCGCCGTGGCGCGCCGCTCGGCGTCGATCAGTTTCGCGAGCGACTGCCCTGCCAGCGAATCGAACGCCGCGAGATTGGTCCGCGTCCGAGGAATCTGGCCGGTCGAGTGGAAGCGCTTGACGGCCCAAAACGTGAACACCTTGTCGTTTGGTCCTTCAATGTACAATTGCACCTGCGAATGCTGATCGGTGGCGCCCAACGCGGCCACCGGCGTCTGCCCGGTGTTGACCTTCTCGCCCTTGCGGTTGCGCGCCTTGCCCAGCGATTCCGCCCATAACTGCCTGAACCAAAACGCGGTGCCCCACAAATGATTCGAGTAAGGAAACGCCACCTGGATGGGCTTGTTCTTGCGCGTCCATACCAGCCAGTGATACAGCGCCGCCCGTAGCGCGATATTCTTCGAAAGGTCGGGTTGCCAGCAGTCTCCCGTCATTCGCGCGGCGCCGCGGCAGAGCTTGGCGATATCGATGCCGATCAGCGCGGCCGGAACCAGGCCCACCGGCGTAAGCACGCTAAAGCGGCCTCCCACGTTTTCGGGAATGCCGAATACCTGGTAGCCCTCGGCCTGTGCCAGCTCGTACAAATCTCCCTTGCCTTCGGTGGTGACGGCAACGATGCGGCCGGCCGTCGCGCCCAAGGCCTCCTGCAGCCACTCGCGCACAATCAGGAACGTCGCCACCGTCTCGGCCGTGCCGCCCGACTTGGCAATCGCCACCACCAGCGTCTTGTGCGGGTCCATCGAGGCCAGCGCCGCGGCCGTGAAGTCCGGGTCCACGTTGTCGAGAATCACCAGCCGCGGGTGCTCGGTCGAGAAAGCTCCCTGTATCGGATGCGGCCCACGAATGCCGCAATCGAGCGCCCACGCTCCCAATGCGCTGCCGCCAATTCCCACCACGCACACCGTGTCGTAACTTCCGCGCGCTTCGGCGGCGAACCGGGCAATCGCTTTAATGACCTTGGATTGAAACGGCAGGTGCGGAAAACCGTACAACCCGGCCTCGCTCAGCTTGCGAAAGCCTGCCAGCGCCTTCTGCGCTTTGGATTGCGCACGCTCCACCTCGGCGCGGGTTACGCCGTGGGCCTTGCCCACCATGTCCGCCAGCAGGTTGGTCTCGTCGAATTGAATGTTCATGGATAGCGCTCCGGAACGGGAATGAGTGCGTGACTTCGATTGTATCGTAGCGTGAAAGCGACGCGGGCCACTGACACCAACGGCGAGCTTCCGCCTGAGCCAATTCCGCCCGGCGCAATCGCTTCCTGGTGGAATGAAGGGACTCGCGGACGAAAGCGCCTGTCCCACTGCGCTGCGCAGGGATCGCAGGCGCTTCCTCCTGACAACCGGTTCTCACCCGCCGCGGCAAGGCACACGTACACCATCGGCAGGGCGGGACGCCCTGCTCTGCTGTTAGCCGCTCGCTGCGGCTGAAACGGTTCCGATGTCCGACAATTGCGCGTCCAGATCCGCCAGAGCCTTCTCTAGTACAACCCGGTAACGCGGGTTTTCGGACGCTTCCAGTTCCCGCATGATGCGCGTGCGCGACAGAAGAAGCGTCTCCTTTTTGCGGATGAGTTCCAGTCGATCTGGAGGAAGTGATTTGTGCTTTGGGGCGCGATGACGATGGTTCTCGGCAGCGTCGATCTGCGCCGCGACCGACTTGCTTTCCCAACCTCGGGCCATACTTCTATCTTACGCGCATCGCACCCCAGGTGGCTACCACTAACTTGGGCAATGTTGCAACGCCAATGATTGCAGCGCCCTGCTGGCTCCCGCTGGCCGGAACCGGGCTGCGGCAGAAGGAAGTTAGGCAGCCAGCTTCGACCGGAATGTACCGCACATCCGATATCGGTCGATGAACGTCGCGACTAATCCGCGCTCCGCTACTGGTTCTTGCGAAGCAGTTCCGCGCACCGACGGCCATACTTGCCGCGCGGATCGGCGTCCTTCCCGAGCCGAAAGTGCTGGCAGGCTTCGTCGGGTTGCTGCATCGCCAGCAGCGCCATGCCGGCGCGCCAATGGCGTTCGGCGGTCCCCGACGCCCTTGGTGCAGGTTGACACAGCGCCAGCGCGAGTGATTCGCGAGCCTCCTCGCTCCGCCCCAGCAACGCCAATGCCCATGCCCGATTCGCATAATGGGCCCAATGAACACGCCCGACAGCGCGCCGTTGCGACAGTTCAATCGCCTGGTTGGCGTAAGCCAGTGCTTTCTCCGTCTCCAACCCTTTCACCAGCAGCAATTCCGCCAACCCGGAGTGTGAACCACCCGATTGATCGCCCGCTTGGATCGCGCGCTGGAAGCTCCGCTCGGCCTCGTCGTACCGGCCGCGATCCATCAGCACGAATCCCAGAACGGCGTGCAACCGCGGATAGGCGGCGCCGCCCTGCGACAGCGCGAGACCTCTTTGGCAATACCCTTCAGCCTCCGTCAGACGGCCAGCTTGACAGAGGGTCAGTCCCTCGTTGCAGAGAACCTGCACGCTCGGATGGCCCAAGCTCGTCCACCGCAACCAGCGCAGCGCGCCATCGTAATCGCCCTTCCGCTTGCAGGCGTCGGACAAGCTTGCTCCCAGCCTGCCACGCAGCCGGTAAAGGAGCGCGACAACGATGAGAACGGTGACGAAAACAGCCATCTTTTCCGGGCCGTGGTGGCTTCCGAACCATATGACAAACCTGACCGCGCCAGAGCGGGATTGGTAGGCATCGCTAGCCGCGAAGAGCAGCTCGCACAAGACGAGCGTCAGCAGGAGAGATCGGATACAGAGCTTCATCGGTTTATCGCGTCGGCCGAGGCACTGCCTGGCATGCCGACGACATCACTTTGGTCTAACACTGGCGGCTGAACGAGCATAAGTTGGCCAAAGATAGCATCCGGCCGCACGGGGTCCGCCTTGGCGAACTTCGTTACGCCGAGCTCATGGCCCCCACAACCCGCTTGATCCCTTCCTGGAACTCCCCCGGGGTGGTGAGCAGGCTGGCCACCAGGAACGCTTCGTTTTCGAAATCGTAGAAATACCCGGGCTGCACCAGCACATTGTCTCGCTCCAGCAACTCCAAACACCATTCTTCTTCCGTGCGGATGCGCGGCACGCGTATAGTGACGAACCAACCGCCTTCCACAGTCAAAATCTCCAGCGCCGTCCCTGCAACCGCCTGCCGCGCGAAGGCCAGGTTGGCGGCGGTGCGCTCGCGGATCTGGCGCTGCACGGCTACGCCGCATTCGAGCAGCCGCGCCGCCGCGCACTGCACCGGCGTGCTGACCGATAGATATGTGTCGGCGATCCACTCCAACTTTTCCATCGCATCGGCGCGTAAGCGGGCTGTACCCGCCACTACGATCCAGCCCAGCTTCATCTGCGGCAGACCGGCGATTTTCGATAGGCCGCTCATCGAAAACGCCAGGCAGTCTTCCACGCCGGCAAGCGAAGTCACGCGCTCGGAGTCGGGCGCAAAAGCGTAATCGGCAAACACCTCATCGGAGATGAGCGCGATGCCCCGCTCAGCCGCCAGCCGAGTCAGCGCCTCCAACTCACCGCGCTTGACGTAGCTGCCGGTTGGATTGTTGGGGTTCACCAACACCACGGCGCGTGTGCGATCGGTGATGGCCTGGAGGAGCGCGTCCAGGTCGATCGACCATCCGCCGCGATATTCAAGCCGGTACTGGCGCACCTGGATCGATTCCATCTTCGCCAGGTACTCGAACAGCGGATAGGAAGGCCGTGGCACCAGCACCTGATCGCCGGGGTCCGCCAACAGCTTGAATAGGTACGAGTAGGCCTCGCTGGTGCTGGCCGTGAGCAGGATGCGGCCGGGCTCCACAGCGTGGCCGCGCTGCCGATAGTAATTAGCTACTGCCTCGCGCGCATCGAGCGACCCCGCCGGCAGCGGATCGTAGCGCAGCACGTCAGGCGAGTCGAAGACGCGGCGCAACTCTCCGGGGTATTCGATTCCAGCGCGCGTCGGATTCGATTGCGTGAGATCCAGCACGCGCGCACCATGCTCGCGCTTGGCCGTCAGCAGCCCGGTGAGCCGATTGTGCTGCAAGTCCCAGTGGAACCGCGAAGAGAACATAACGATTCACCAGAGTAGCGTAGCGCGGCCCCTGGTGCCCTTTCCGGGGTGGGCGGCGATAGAAGTGAAAGGCCGGCCGCGGACAAGTCCACCGAGTGTCCGCTGCCTGTCACTCAATTGGGCGAGTCGAGGCAATCTCGGCGGTTGCGACCACGCCCCACCCTCACTTCGGTTTCGCTCCCGTAGCCAGAATGCTCTCGAAATACGGCGCTTCCGTCTCGCGATGAACGATGGCGGTCGCCACGTCGCGGAATCCGGCTTGCTTGAGGAAGCGCTCCAGGTCGAGTTCGCTGAATCCGAGCCAGAGATCGGCGTATATTTCGCGAGCTTCCTCCAGGTGGTGGCGATTCAGGTCGAGGATCGCCGTGCGGCCGCCCGGCTTGAGAATTCTCCACGCTTCGGCGATCGCACGCTCCGGGTGCGCGGCGTGGTGAAGTGCTTGAGAGAGGAAGGCCACATCTACCGTGCCGGTGCGGATCGGCACGTCTTCCAAATCGCCCAGACGGTATTCCAGATTGGCGATGCCGTTCTTGCGCGCCAGGGCGGCCCCGAACGCGACCATTTTCGGCGCGTTGTCGATCGCGATCACACGCCGCGCGCGCTGCGCCATGAGTTGCGCGATGGTGCCTTCGCCGGCGCCCAAATCGGCGATGATCAGCGGCGGCATCAGGCTGAGCAGCGCTTCCGCGATTCCCTGCCACGAACGGCCAGGTACGTACTGGCGGCCGAACTTGCCGGCCAGTTCGTCGAAATAGCGGCGCATCTTGTCCTGCCGTTTGTGCAGCACCAGGCGCAGGGCGGCGCGGTCCTGCGCGGCTTCGGGAATCTCGGCGGCGGCCTGGCGCAAAATGGCAACCAGACCGGCGGGAGCGTTGAGGCGGTAGAACGCGTTCTTGCCGGTGCGCCGGTCCGCCACCAGGCCGGCCTGCTTCAATTGCGCGAGGTGCGTCGAGACCTGGCTCTGCGGCTTGCCCACGATTGTCTGCATCTCGGCCACGGAAAGCTCTTCCTGCTCGAGCAACAGGAGCAAACGCAGGCGGCCCGGATCGGCGGCCAGGCGCAGCGATTTCAGGATTGACGGCATACGGTTGAATATTCTAATATCAATGTATCAAGATTCCTTGATACGAGGTATTCGATGAGCACAGCCACCCTGAACCAAAACGCGGCCGCCAATAAGGTCGCCGATCTTTCGCTGGCCGAATGGGGCCGCAAGGAGACTTCCATCGCCGAGCAGGAGATGCCCGGCCTGATGTCCATCCGGCGCAAGTATGCCAAGGAAAAACCGCTCGCCGGGGTCCGCATCACCGGCTCGCTGCACATGACCATACAGACCGCCGTGCTGATCGAGACGCTGGTGGAGCTGGGTGCCACCGTCCGCTGGGCGAGCTGCAACATCTTCTCGACGCAGGACCACGCCGCGGCAGCCATCGCCGCCGCCGGCGTCCCTGTATTCGCCTGGAAGGGCGAATCGCTCGAGGACTACTGGTGGTGCACCTACATGGCGCTCAGCCACGCGGACGGCAAGGGGCCGCAACTGATCGTCGACGACGGCGGCGACGCCACGCTGCTGATTCACAAAGGATATGAACTCGAGAACGGCAGCGATTGGGTGAACACTCCGTCTGGCAGCCATGAAGAAGACGTCATCAAGAATCTGTTGAAAGAGGTTCACCGCGAAAACCCGCGGCGCTGGCACGAAATCGTGGCGGAATGGCGTGGCGTTTCCGAGGAGACCACCACCGGCGTGCACCGGCTTTACAAGATGCAGGAAGTCGGCCAACTGCTGGTGCCGGCGATCAACGTGAACGACTCGGTGACCAAGTCGAAGTTCGACAATCTCTACGGCTGCCGCGAATCGCTGGCGGACGGTATCAAGCGCGCCACCGACGTGATGGTGGCAGGCAAAGTAGCGGTGGTCTGCGGCTACGGCGACGTGGGCAAAGGCTCGGCGCACTCGCTGCGCGGCATGGGCGCGCGCGTGGTGGTAACCGAGATCGATCCCATCAACGCGTTGCAGGCCGCCATGGAAGGCTTCGAAGTGACCACCATCGAGGACACGCTCGGCCGCGGCGATATCTACGTCACCTGCACCGGCAACTGCGACATCATCACGCTCGAGCACATGAGCAAGATGAAGGACCAGGCCATCGTCTGCAACATCGGCCACTTCGACAACGAAATCC
>CAZFOP010000196.1:0-7129 GCA_964520085.1 uncultured Solibacteraceae bacterium
TGTCTCGATGGCGGCTCACAACCTGCGCCAGTCTCTCCGGGACGTGGCTTCATTTAGTCAACTCATGGCCGAGACCAATGCCGGGCGCCTGGATTCCGACGCCGGCGTATTCCTTGATCGCATCCAGGACGGGGCGGCAAGCATGCAGTCGCTGCTCGCCGACGTGGTGGACTACTGGGCCACCGGCACCGATGGCCAGCAGTCCTCTCCGACTGACATGGAAGCGGTCCTTCACCAGGCACTCCTCTCGGCGGATAAGCAGATAACGGAAACGAGCGCGGTTGTTACCCACGACCCTTTGCCGACCGTGTGCGGAGACTTCGAAATACTAGCCAAGGTCCTGCACCATCTGATTCGCAATGCCATCGAATACTGTGGCACGCCTTCTCCGCGCGTTCACATATCAGCCAGACGCGCCGGTGTCGATTGGGTGTTTTCCGTCGAAGACAACGGTCCTGGTATAGATCCGGCATTCCAGAGCCGTGTATTCGGTGTGTTCAAGCGCCTGCACGGGAAAGAGCACCCTGGCAACGGACTTGGACTCGCATTCTGCAAGAAGGCCATCGAATGGCATGGCCGTCGAATCTGGATGGAATCGCTCCCCGGTGCGGGATCGACATTCTATTTCACTCTCCCCTCGGCCGACTAACGTTCTCGGATCGCCGCCACCATTGCGACTCCCCGCCCGTTTCGCCGTCACAATACCTCCCGATTTCCGCCATTGAGCGAAATACCTACTCGTCCGGCGCGTGATTCAAGGGCTTTGTCCGGGATTCTCGCCGGTGAAGCCGCCCAGTGAAAGAGTGCACTTCGGTGCAGGTTTTGCCGATGCCCGCGCAGCCGGCTTGTGGCGTGCTGGGCGTTTGCGCGCGGCCACGCACGTGCAGTGATAAAACTCGAAGAGCGGTGAAGTTGTGTCCAAGTGGTTCCCTCATTAGGCGGAGAAGAGCTTGGTCGCACGTGCCGCTTGGATTCGTTCGTGGTTCGGCATTTGAGAATGGGAGAGCGTGTTATGTTTCCTAGACGATTGATTGGATTTGTTTTTGCAGGTGCACTGGCCCTCAGCCCGCTGGCGGCCGAGGTTGTCGTTCGCATCGCGCCACCTCGCATGGTAGTCGAGGAGCGGGGTCGTCCACCGAGCCCCAACCATGTGTGGATTGACGGGTACCATCGGTGGGATGGCAACGCTTACGCCTGGACCCCAGGAAGATGGGAACAGCCGCCACGGCCGCATGCCCGCTGGGTAGCGCATCACTGGGTTCACAGAAACGGCGGGTATGTTCTGGTCGAGGGGCGCTGGCGCTAGAAGTCCCCTTCACAGCAAGTTCCACATGCCGGTAGGCGGCGCTGCCGGCATGTTCTTCAAATCGGCCGTTCTCCGCTCCCTCCGATGCTCACTCCGCGTGCTCAATTCGCACAGGACCTAGGCGTCGCGACTGGCTCCGCGATGGCTGCGCGCGTTTGTCCCAGCCAAGCCCGGGAGTAAAAACGATGATTCGATTTGTATTCTCGGTGATGGTGCTTTGCCAGGCGCATGGCTATGCGCAACTGCGGCCGCAGCCGCCTTGCGGAAACGAACCCATCCCGTCCTATCCTGCTCTCGACAATTCGCCCATCGTGAAGTCTTGGAGTGAGTCCGATATTGGGCACGACTGGAGACCACCCGCGTGCACCGGTTGGTCGGCGGTGGGGTTTTCGACGTTGATAACCACGGTCGCGCGATTTCGTTATGCCTCGGGAGAAGAGGGCTTGCTTCGCCATATCGGGGCAGTTTCGGAACTCGCAGGCATGCGCTACTGGTCGATCACTCACAAGCAGTGGCAAACGTTAATCGTGGACGCCTATGCGTCGACCGATTCGCAGTCAACTACACGCCGCGCAGACTTCGCGCCCGCCGAAATGCAGGAAGACAATGTGCTCTACCTGGAACAGGTTGACAACCTTTCCGGCAAAGCCGTCTACCGAATGCACATCGCAGAGGCTTCGGCGGACCGGCTCGTCTTCGATGTCGAGAACGTGAGCGTCATGCGCTATTTCTTTTTGACGCTCTTCCATCCGGGCGAGGTGCAGTCCGTCTACTTTCTGGATCGCGAATCGGATAGCGTCTGGCGCTACTACAGCATCGCGCGAACCGGGCGGAACGCAAGCCGATTGACCACGGGACATCCGTCCTCCTCGATCAATCGGGCCGTTGCATTCTATCGCTCAATGGTCGGAATCCCTACCGACCAGGAGCCGCCGGCGGCACGATGAAGGCATCAGCCATCCGGAACCCAACCAGCAACCAGTTCGCTCACCTCGCGAACGTCGAACTCCGGGCCTGCTTCTCGTTAACGAAGAGGCATTCCCGCCACGTTCAGCGCGGGACGTTGTAGGTCCGCGTCCACCGACTGTAATTGACCGAGTTCCTTGAGCACCCGGGCCCAATCGCTCTCGTTGGTCTTGGTCGAGATAGGAAGGCTCGGGTCGTGGTAGAAAGCTAGCACCTCGCTTCGGAGTTCTTGCGGCATTTCCGTGTAGTGGCCCTGCAACTTATGCAGCAACTCCGAATAGGTGACATCCGTCAGCCTGTATTTCCCTGCCGGGGTGAACTCCCCAACGTCAAGATTATCGTTCGCCAGCTTAAGACTGCCCGCATTCTGTTCGGAAAGCAGTTCGCGATAACGGTCAATCGTCGAATTGAAGCTGGCCATGTACATCTTCTCGATTTGGGGCGTCAACCTCTTGAATGACAGCGGTCGGAGCGCGCCAACCCTGGGCACAATGCGGAATATCGATGCCAGGAGTCTCGACCGGACCCCCGGACGGCTATAAGTGGCGCCCCAGTTCTTCTGGTAGCTGGAACGTGATAGGTTGTAGAGGAACGTCTTACGCGTAGCGCTGGGAGCGTCTTTTCTGATTTCCTGCTTCTTGAGTTGCCATGCAACTCTCGTGAGAGCCGGAAGAACCGACCCGACCGCACGGCGATACGATCCGATGGTGAGATTGACATCCATGAATACCTTTTCCAGCCTCATCCCATAGGTATCCTGAAACGCACGATCAAGCAGAGGTTTTGCCACTTCAAAACCGATGAAGTCTTTGTACGCAGCCGAGGCGTAGCGCCCCTTCGCGGCCTGAAAGACATCGAAGGCGAACTCCGTCCTGGCGTGGGTAGACGGATCGTCGGCGTAAGTCACCAGCTTTCCAAACTTCAGCTCCAGCTTCGGGTAAAACAAAGGAACCGCCCGGTTAACGGCCACTGGGTGACCATTGTTGTCGGCGGCATAGTGCGACAGTGCTCCCAGAGCGAAAGCGTATTCATTCAGGTCCTGGGAGTCGCGGATCAGGTTGAGAACGAAATCGCCGGTCCGGACGTAATGCGTCAGATTGCTAAAGAACTTGCTTCCAAAAGGATAATACCCCAAGTCCTGAATAATGCAGCCCCCGTATGCGAATGCGTGCGCGTGCTTCAGATCGTCCACGGTGGCGGCCGGGAATCGTTTGAGTAGTACCGGTTTGATCGCGCTGTCCCAGGTCGAATCGATAATGGCTTCGTGGGTGAGAACGGAATAGGCAGATGCCGTTGAGACCGAGAAAAGGAGCAGCAGCCCAAGACCGGTTGCGTGCCGAAGTGCGCGGCGCCGGGCCATTGCCTCAAGTAGTGTCATAACTCTCCTTACCGGAGATTCTGTGGATGAATGAGGCACGTTGGTGACCACCGCAGCCTGCTCGCACTCTCCTGGCGTAAGTGGCCTCTCCGTCTGCCTCCGGTTGACCGGGCAGAACCGGCGCCGCCGATCGCAGGTCGGCAAATTTGACGCTCCATGTGCAAGCTTTGCACCTCGGCTCCGAATTTCCGCTAACCCGCGCGTCCGGCCATCGGCAACGGCCTTCAAACAGCAGGGGTTCTGCTTTGGGCCATCCCGTGCAAAGAATCGTAGGCAAGTCGACGCACGAAAGGCGACCGTCATGAAGATAACAGCTAGCGAGAACTGCGGGGTCAAAGAGACCCTCGAACAAAAACAGGCTGAACTGGCATGGGTCTTGCGAGCCCGGGACGGCATTGCCATCGAGAAGAGCGCGGACCAAATGGACGAGATTCAGTATGCGACGGAACGAGATCTGGCGATTCGGAACGTCGATCGCGACTCCGCCCTGTTGCGTCAGGTGAAAGCCGCATTGCGGCGGATTCACGACGGTAGCTTTGGAACCTGCATTGACTGCGAATACGCGATCAGTCCAAAACGCCTCGCAGCCGTGCCATGGGCGACGCGCTGCATCCAGTGCCAGGAGGCTAGCGAGCGGGAACGGCAGGAGACAACGGATGCGAGCGAAGCTTTCGTCAATGCCGCGTGAGTGGCAGTTTGGGTGGCTCATCCACCGCCGTTAGATGGGCCGTTCGTTATGGCGGGGCCAAAGAGCCGAAGAAGGTGGGTGTAAGTTGTGAAAACAGCCTCCAACGATCGAACCATCGCGTTTCTCGGCGACTACTTGCCGCGCAAATGCGGCATTGCCACGTTTACATCCGACTTGCTGGGCGCCGTGGCAGCGCGCCACCCCCAAAGCCACTGCTTTGCGGTGCCGGTTAACGACGTCGAGGGATGTTACGACTATCCGGACGTCGTTCGTTTCGAGATTGAGGAACAGGATCTGGCGTCTTACCAGCGCGCCGCCGATTTCTTGAATTCGAGCAACGTGGACACTATCTCGGTCCAGCACGAGTTCGGGATCTTCGGGGGGCCCGCCGGCAGCCATTTATTGGCGCTGTTGCGTAAATTGGCGGCGCCGGTCGTCACCACCCTCCATACCGTTCTCCGCACGCCGAACTACGACCAGCGTCGCGTGATGCAGGAATTGCTCGCGCGCTCAACCCGGCTGGTCGTCATGACGGAGCGGGGACAATCGATTCTGCAAGACGTTTACCATGTGCCGGCAGCCAAGATCGATCTTATTCCGCACGGCATTCCCGACGTGCCATTCTTCGCCCCGGACAATTACAAGGACCAGTTCGGCGTGAGCGGCAAGAAGGTGTTACTGACGTTTGGGCTGCTTTCGCCGAACAAGGGGATCGAGAATGTGCTTAATGCCCTTCCGGACGTCATAGCGGAGTTTCCCGACGTCGTCTATATCCTGCTGGGCGCCACGCACCCCAACGAGTTGCGCACTAGGGGTGAAGCTTACCGCCTCGGTCTCGAGGCCATCGCACGAAAAAACAAAGTCGAAAACCACGTCATCTTTCACAACCGGTTTGTGGAGTTGAAGGAGCTGACCGAATTCATTGGTGCGGCGGATCTATACATTACTCCTTATCTGGACGAAGCTCAGATTACATCCGGGACATTGGCTTATGCATTTGGCGCAGGTAAGGCCGTGATCTCGACGCCGTATTGGCACGCTGCGGAATTGTTGCGGGACCAGCGTGGAGTATTGGTGCCATTTGCGGATCCGAAAGCGATCGCGCGCGAAGTGCGCGGGTTGTTGCGCGATGAAGCGCGCCGGAACGCCATGAGCGATAACGCCTACAGGTTGGGTCGCGCGATGGTGTGGAGCAGCACGGCGCGGCTGTACATGCGCTCCTTCGAAGCGGCACGACGTCAAGCGGAGGCGGCGCCTCGCAAATATGCGGCCAGAGAGTTCGGCAATCGGCCGCATGAATCGCCGGAGTTGAATCTGGATCATCTTTACCGTATGACGGACTCGACCGGCGTTCTTCAGCACGCGAACTTTACTGCGCCGAATCGTTCCGAAGGTTACTGCACGGACGACAATGCCCGCGCACTCATACTCGCGGTGTTGCTGGGCCAGTTGGAAGAAGCGCCCAAACGCGTCAGGGCGCTCGCCACAACTTATGCTGCGTTCTTGAAGGGCGCCTTCAATCCGAAAACGACACGTTTCCACAACTTCCTGAGTATTGACCGCTGCTGGCTGGACGAACGGGGATCGGAAGACTCCCATGGCCGGGCTATTTGGGCGCTGGGCACTGCAGTGGGGCGCTCGCCGCATTGGAGTTCGCAGACGATGGCCGAACAACTCTTCGCGCAGTCGCTGCCGGCCGTGCTGGATTTCACGTCGCCGCGTGCTTGGGCATTCAGCCTGATTGGCATTCACGAATACCTGCGCCCAATGAAGGATGACCGTATGGCCTTTGATGTCCGCGAAGAACTAACCTCGCGACTGGTGGCGATCTTCGACAAAGTCGCCCAACCCGGTTGGTCCTGGTTTGAAGACGTGTTGACTTACGACAATGCGAAGTTGGCCCACGCCCTGATTGTCAGCGGACGCGCCACCGGACAAAAGAGCGTGTATGAACGAGGCACGCGCGCGCTGCGTTGGCTGGTTGACGTACAGACTTCACCGAATGGTCAACTGCGGCCGATTGGCAGCAACGGATTCTATAAACGCAACGGCGAACGCGCAGACTTCGACCAGCAGCCCATCGAGGCGCAGACCACGGTCTCGGCCTGTCTCGAAGCGTACCGCGCCACTGCCGACCCGTGGTGGTATGAACAGGCGCAACGGGCCTTCGACTGGTTCCTCGGCTGGAACGATCTCGGGCTGGAACTCTACGCCGCTCAGACCGGCGGCTGCCGCGATGGGCTGCACCCTGACCGGAGCAACGAAAACCAGGGCGCGGAGTCGATGCTGGCGTTTCTTCTGTCGCTAGCGGAAATGCGGCTGACACAAAACGCCGCGAATGGAGCTCAACGAATCGGTCTGGCAGCTCACGCCTCCTAATGGAACCAATCGACGTAAAGCGCAGCATGGTCGTTCTGGACCCAGATCGTACTCATGTTCTGGCTCGGCCGTGATCGCTTGCTCAAGCCCTGGCAGCGTCGGAAAATCGCTGCAGAGCATATTCAAGTCTGACGCCAACAGCAAAATCCGCACTTTCCGGATGCAGAACTTGCATTTGCTGCCATCGCCCCTCGCTTTTCGGCCAACACCCACAGCATTTTTCGGGGCATATTGAGCCCTGTAGATTATTGGATCTCAAGGGGCGAAGCCTTTGGTTGGTATTTCTCCCAGCCTGCGGCTCTCCTCGGCTTTGCAGAACGGTCCTGTGTTTGCAATGTTAGCAACCCAACGGGTGCGCTAGTACTACTGGGTCATAAAAGAACAATTTGCTGTAGAATTGTTTTGTGGGATC
>CAZFOP010000197.1:0-7123 GCA_964520085.1 uncultured Solibacteraceae bacterium
CCAGGCCGTCCAGCACGTTGTCCAGCGAGGAGGAGATGTTGTGAATGTCTTCCGGATCGAGCGGCGTGATGAAGGTCTGATTGAGGCGGGTGAAGATTTCGTGAATCAGCTCGTCGCCGCGGTGCTCAAGCACGTTGATTTCCATGGCGAACGCAGCCAGCGTGGAGTTGCCCGCACGAACGCCGTCCAGCAGTAGGCGTGCCGCCTCGGAGATAATGTCCGCCTGTTTCAGAAACAGGCCGTAAAACTTCTCTTCGCGTGGAAGGAGTCTCATAAAAGAGGGGATCAGGAGAACCCCATCTTAATTCCATTGCAACAACCAGGTCAATATCGGGTTACAGCTCGGTGACGATGGGAAACGGCTCGGCGGCCGCGCTTTCCTCGCCGGGGCCTTCCAGCTTGAGGAACCGCGTGTCGAGCAGCCGCCCCGTATCGATGTTGCCCATGGCGGAAAGGATGTTTTCCTTCAGATGCGGATATTCCCGTTCGAGGCTGGCGAACAGGTCGCGAAGCGAGCGCCGCACGGTGCCCGTGCGTTGCGAACAGCCACAGGGCACCACGGGAACTCCAAGCGATGCGGCGAAAGCGCGCGTCACGTCCTCGGTGACGAACACCAGCGGGCGAATCAGCCGGAAATCGCGTTCCCGCGACCATGTGACCGGTGGCAGTGCGCTCAGTCTCCCCGTAAACATGGTATTGCGCAGCAGCGATTCGCAAAAGTCGTCGGCGGTGTGGCCGAAGGCGATCACGTTCGAGCCCAGACTGCGCGCCACTTCGTAGACCGCGCGGCGGCGGTAGCGGCTGCATAGGTCGCAGCCGTGCTCGGGCTGATCGGCGAGGAGTTTGAGTGACGGCGCGTCGCGGAAATAAGTCCACGCGACGCCGCGCTCGCGCAGGTACTCGCCCAGCGGCTCGATCGGACGCAGGAACTTGCCCTGTTCAATGGTGAAGGCGCAGACCGAAAACTCGATGGGCGCGCGCTTCGCGAGCAATAGTAGCGCTTCCAGCAGTGTGGCCGAATCCTTCCCGCCCGACAGCGCCACGGCCACCCGGTCGCCATCGCGAATCATGCGAAAGCGATGGATCGCTTCACCCACCTTCCGCAATAGCGTTTTCTCGAGGTCCACTGCTTCGATTATAGCCGCGCCCCGCGCGTCCCCCTTAAACGTGGGCTATTTCTTCTTCGCGGCTCGATCCAGAGCTGGGCCGGCCGCAGCCAGATCTTCCGCGCTCATCGCCGGGCGGAAGGTGACCTTGGCGTTGAAACCCAGGAACCACGGCTCCGCCAGGGCGGGCATCTGCGACGAATCTTTCATGTCGAAGACCACCATCCCGAATCGATTGCCGTCGTTATCGTTGGTGAAATACGCCGCCTCCGGCTCGACCTCCGCCAGCATTTGCTGGATCGCGGTCATGAGCTTTCCCTCACGGACAGCCGCATTAGTGGCCGCCGTCTCCATCGAAACCGTCATCAACATACGCATACGCAGATATCCCTCACTCTTGGCTTCATACTAATAAACCTGAATTCCGAAGATGGACGCCTTGTTTCGGGGCACGGCCCAAGCCGTGCCCCGAAACGAGATCTTTTGTTTCATGGTGCTCCGCATTGGGAATGCAACTTCGCCGAAGTTGACTTCGGAATCCACGATAATCCGCTGTGTGGCCGCCGGAAACTCGCAAAACGGCTGAAGTTCAAACCGGGCGTCATCGATGATTCCGAACCCGCTCCGGCCCACGGCCCCGCACACACAGCGGAGCCGCGAGCGTCAGCGAGCGGTTGCTCATCCAAACGGCAATGGCGTGTTGTCTTTAGTTCCCTCCGCTCTTGGCCGGGGCTGCGGCTGCGGGCTTCACCGCCGGCGGTTTCGGACGCCAGAAGGCGGGATCCTCGTCTTCGGTGGCCTTCGATACATAGCTCATCTTCGGGCTCACCTGAAACAGGTTGACCTCTTCCGATGCGATTGCGGTGGCATCGAACTCATTCAGCTTCTTGAGCCCCTCGGCGCCCAGCGCGGAGGCGAACGCCTGATTCAGTTCGTCCGAATGATCCAGCGGTTTCAGGGTGGTCAATGCCTCCAGGAACAGGTAGGTTCCCACCGGCGCGCCCGCCCTCACTTCATAACTGAGAAAAGTCCTGTCGGCGTTGGCCTTCTCATACGCACCGATCACCACAGCGGCCTCCGCCATGAAATCCGCCGTGTGCCCCAGCCGGACGTGGTAAGTGAACACACGCACGAAGCGCATTTTGCCCACATCCAGTTTGTCCACTCGGTAGCTGAGTTCTGGGCGATAGACAGCCCAAAGGGAGTTGCTTCTCTCGCGCAACGCGCCGTCCTGCGCATCGGCTTCCGCCAGGGCGCTCTTCAACGGTTCCTTATCGGATTCGGCGTTCCACTTCTCCGACATCTCAAAGGACGGGAAGGCCGCCGTGAACCATACCTCGTTCGAACCCGACAGTGGAGACAGCGCCAGGTAATGGCCAGGGAAGTTGGATTTGCGGAAAGCCCGCACGAACGCTTCCTCGGTTTTTTCGTGCGGACTAAACTTGCCTTCTTTGATCAACTCACGCCCTATCTGGAGAACCGGAGGCGGACCGGACTCCTGCGCAAGCGCTCCCAGCGCGCCCCCCGCGGACAAGGCCGCCAGGGCAATCAGCATCTTCATCGTTTATCCCCTCAACTTTCTTTGGCTGCGCAGGGCTTGTTGGCCCGTCCTCGCCGCCAGCGTGTATAGAGCCTATCACACGCAATCGGCCGCAATCGGGGCGTTTGGCCCACCGGACTCACAGGACGTGGGTTCTATACGTACGTGAGCTCGGAATGGGAAAGCCGCACGCTGCTACGCAATATCGTTCACTTAGGCCCGTGGCGAAGATTGTCCAGCCAGGTGAGCCGAGAGTCAGCTC
The DNA here is from genome assembly GCA_964520085.1 of uncultured Solibacteraceae bacterium. Taxonomy (GTDB): domain Bacteria; phylum Acidobacteriota; class Terriglobia; order Bryobacterales; family Bryobacteraceae; genus Bog-375. The sequence continues at coordinate 2,909 of CAZFOP010000197.1, forward strand.
GGCTTTTCCGGCGGAGCCAACTCGGCCGCACACTCGATCAGTTCGGCGGGGAGGAATGGCTTGCACAACATCCGGCAATGGCGGAAGCGATTCGCCAACGCGGGATCAGGAAACGCGGCAATGTAAATCAGGGGAACTGTGTCGGCGAATTCGAGAAACCGTGCGGGCTGATTGGTGATCAGCAGCGAAACCACCCAATCGGCGTCCCGTAACATCCGCACGGCCTGTTCGTGTTCGGCTTCGAAAGCCAGCCGGCCCGCGCGCTTCAGAATGCCGCCGACGAACCTGCAAATGAACGGGTCCTCCACGACCAGCACGTACCCACCAGGGGTTCGCGGCTGCATCTAGTGTCCGATCGGCGAAGGCATGTTGCGGTTCCGACTATCCATTTTGCGCCCGACCGTAACCGACTCACAATACCCGCCGATGGGAGGTCGCCCTACACTAACCGCCCGACGATCGAACTGTCAGCAAATCGCACCAACGCCCGAACACTTGCTGCGCCAACGCGCTCAAACGCATGGAGTTATGCGCCGGATCGATCGGCGTTCGGACTTCGCGTAGATCCCCGCAATTCAAGTCCTGCGCACACCAGTCTTCGATCATCTCCGGCGTAACTTCCAGGTGAAACTGGAGGGCATAGGCACTGGAACCGACGCGGAACGCCTGGTTGCGGCAGGCTGCCGAGGAAGCCAGCCAGATCGCGCCCTGTGGCAAATCGAACGTCTCGCCGTGCCATTGCAACACGGTTTCGCGCGGGCCAGCGCCGGCATATAGAGGATCGGCGGCGCCCTCTGCGGTCAGCTCGATTTCGAACCAGCCGATTTCCTTCACCGCGTTGGGATACACGCGCGCGCCAAGCGCTTTGGCGATCAACTGCGCGCCCAGGCACACGCCGAGCACCGGCCGGCGCGCCTCCACGGCTTCCGCGATCCAGCGCGCTTCTCGCTCCAGGTACGGCAAGCCGTCGTTCACGGACATGGCTCCGCCCATGAAGATCAGGCCGTCGTAACGTGCCGGGTCGGGTGCGGCGGCGCCGGGCCGATAGAGGTCGGCGTAGTCGATACCAATGCCGCGGCGTACCAACTCAGCCTCGATGCGGCCAAGATGCTCAAACGGAACGTGACGGAATACGAGAACGCGCATAAACTGGCAAAAACGAATGCGGGCTTACTTGTTCTGGGCTACCTGAAAGTGGCTCAGGCCCGCGGCGTAACGTTCCACGCCGCGTACCAGCGCCTCGGCCACTTTCTGACGGTACTCGGGTTTGCGCAGCAGGGCTTCCTCTTTCGGGTTGGTGAGGAAGCCGATTTCGGCTAGCACGGACGGCATGGTGGCGCCGATCAGCACCACGAACGGGGCGCGCCGCACGCCACGATTCTGCTCGGACGGGGAACCGTGCGCATACAACGAGAACAAGGAAGCCTGGATATTTCCTGCCAGATCCCTCGATTCCTCCGCTTTGTCGTGCAGCGTGATCTGCCGGATCAGGTCGTGCAGTTCGGAAATGGTCTCAAGCGAGCTGGCGTTTTCGCGCGCGGCCACCGCCAGCGCGTCCTTGGCCTCGGTAAAGTTGAGGTAGTACGTCTCCACTCCGGACACGCTAGGAACCGTAGAGGCATTGGCGTGGATCGAAATAAACAGGTCGGCCTTCTTTTCGTTGGCCAGCGCCGTGCGGCTCTCGAGCGGGATGAAGACGTCGGTCGAGCGCGTGTAGATGACCTCGGCGCGCAGCCGATCCTCGATCAGAGCGCCGGCCCGCAAAGCGATGTCCAGTACCAGGTCCTTTTCCAGCAGGCCCTTGGCACTCGCCGTACCCTGGTCGTGGCCGCCGTGCCCGGGGTCGATCACCACGCGGTTCAATTTCAGGCCCAGTGCGCGTATGAGGGAAGTCTCTCCGTTGGCGGTACGATGCGCCGCTTTGCCCACTTCCAGCCCCAGCCCCGCGTCCGGAGGCGTGGCTGGATCCTTCGAAGCGGGCGCGGGGGCCTTCGCTAGTAGCGACGAACTCAGCGGCGGAGTGGGCGGCGCAGGCGGCGCTGGCGTGGCAGCCTTCACCAGTATCGGCAAACTGGACGGCGGCGGCGTAGGCTTCGCCAGCACCGGCGCACTGGGCAGTTCCGGCGTGGGCGTCGCGGTTTTCACCGCGGGAGAAGGGCTGACTGCCGGCGGCAGCACCTTCGCCACAACCGCCGAATTGGGCTGGTCCGGTGCTGCTGTAGTCTTCGGCGGCTCGTGAGTAGCCGCGCCAGGCGCCACCACCGGGCCGGCCCGGATAATGATCGGTGACCTGGGCATCTCCGGTTTCTTCACCTCCGGCTCCGGAACCACCAGTCTCGTGGGAGTCGCTGGCAGCGAAGCGGCGCGCAGTTCGATCATCAATCGGCCAGGATTGGCCAGTTGTGTGGTCGTAGCGTGTACGTCGCCCACCAGTTCGATCACCACGCGCGTCGTGCCCGGCTTGGTTTCCGCCACTCGAATGCGCTTCACCACCGGGTCGGAGACCTCTTCGGCATAGTAGCGGACGCCCAGCGCGTTCCGCGCGTTCGTCACATCGAAGTAGATGCGCTCGGGGTTGTGCAGCCGATCGGAACGGTAGCGGAAGTCGCCAGCCACTTCCACCGCGACGCGTGTCACGTTGCCCACCGACCAGTGCCTTACGGCTGTTACGGACGATGCAAACGCACTCCCGGACTGCGCCCCCAGGGCACCGCAGATCGCCGAAAGCACGGCCAACAGTCTCATTCTCACCTGCCGCTACTGTGAAACGTAACGCAGCGAGCCATCCTCGCCGACCACCGCCTGCACATGCGTCGTATCCTCGGGCCGGGCGGCCACGGCCGCGATCTGCGGCCGCGGTTTCTCCACCACGGCTGGAATCGCTTCCCGCAACTGGCGCGCGACTAATTTCAAATAGTTCTGCGTCTCCGGATACGGCGGCACGGTGCCATACTTCGCCACTGCGCCTTCCCCCGCGTTGTAGGCGGCCAACGCCAGCGGGTAATCGCCGCCGTAAATGTCCAGCAGATACCGCAGGTACTTGGCGCCACCCTGGATGTTGTCGGCCGGGTCGAAGACGTCCGATACGCCGAACCGCCGCGCCGTCGCGGGAATCAATTGCATCAGCCCCAGCGCTCCCTTGGGCGACACCGCGCTGGGATTATAATTGCTCTCCACTTTGATTACGGAATGAATGAGCGCGGATGGCAGCGAGTGCTGTGCGGCGGCACGCTCCACCAACTCCGCGATGGCCGCGGCCGATAACGCCGGCGCCGGTTGGGCGCTCGGTGCGGCGATTGGATCCGCTGGACGTGCCACCCGGCCCGGTTCCTCGCGTCGCGTTGTCGCCACCACGCTTCTCACCAGTCTCCCCGTGCGCTGGTCGGCGCTCACCACGCTGACCAAACGTTCCGCGGTGCCCCCCGCGGAAGGCGAACCGGCCACCGCCGTAGCCACCGCCGCCAGAATAAAACAAAAACACCGCAAAATGTTTCCCCCTCAGTATAAGGCAAAAAGGAGCATTCGGGAAGTCCTTATTCCCGATGGTATCATTTCCCTGTGAGCCGGAGCGGTTTCGCACCGGCTGGCGGCCTCGCGGGCCGCGTTACGGAGCCGCTCCCCGTTACTAGATTTACGCATCGCCGACGCACCGGAATGGGCCACTCATGACCAGCGACCTGCACCCGCACTACATCGAGTTCCGCCACGTTTATAAGACGTTCGATAACCCGGTTTTGGCCGATGCCAACTTTTGCGTCAACGCGGGCGAAACCGTGGCCATTATCGGACGCAGCGGCGTCGGCAAGTCCGTAACTCTCTCTCATATCATGGGTTTCCTCAAACCGGATGCGGGACGCGTGATCGTGGCCCACGAAGATATCACCGATATGGCCGAACCCGAACTGCGGCGAATTCGCAAAAAGGTCACCATGGTCTTCCAGTCCGGCGCCCTGTTCGACTCGCTCACTGTGGCCGAAAACGTCCTCTTCTCGCTCGAACAGCGCGAGGATTACGACGAGCAGAATAAGGAAGACGTGGTCAACGGCCTGCTCGGGATGGTGGACATCGCCGAGGCTCGCGACGCCTATCCCGCCGATCTCTCCACCGGTTACAAGCGGGCCGTCGCCATCGCGCGCGCCATCGCCGCGCAGCCCCAATGCATCCTCTACGACGAGCCCACCACCATGGTCGACCCCATCATGGGGGACCACCTCG
>CAZFOP010000198.1:0-7087 GCA_964520085.1 uncultured Solibacteraceae bacterium
TGCGCTTGCCGGTATCGGGGTTGCGCGAAAACACCATCGGCAGCGTGATGAAGCGGCCGCCATCCTCGGGCCAGCATTTCAGAATCGGGAATTGTGCCAGCGACATGCCGGAAGTGCGCACGACTTCCTGGCACGGGCCTTTGGAAACGATCTTCGGAAAGAACCCGCCCATCTCGGCCAGCTTGGGAAGCATTTTCAGCTTGCCGATGAGGCCTTCCGGCATGCGCATCTCGAGGAACTCGACAATGCGAGCCGCGATCTCCTCGACCGAGTCCACTTCGAGCGCGATCTGCATTTTGCGCAGCGAAGCGAAAGCGTTGATGAGCACGGGAACGTCCGAGCCGGTGGGCTTTTCAAACAGCAGCGCCGGCCCGCCCCGCTTCACAGAGCGGTCGGCGAACTCGGTGATCTCGAGCACGGGGTCCACTTCAAAGGGAATCCGCTTCAGCTCGCCCTCGCGCTCTAACGCGGCGATGAACTCACGCAAGTCTTTGTAAGCCATGATTCAAGATTGAGTGTAGCGTGCGGGGCAGGCCCCCGGCCGGCCTCAGCCGGACGACGAGGCCGGCGAGCTGCGATCGAGTGCTCCCTCGCCCGATCCACATTACCCGCGACAGCCGTTGTCCAACACTGCGGCGCCAGGCGCACGGCTCGGGACCGAGCTCACGGAACGCCGCCAAATCAGGACGAATACAGCGACCGCGAGGAACGGCACGGCCGGCGCACCGCCCCGCCAAATCCCGTAGGCGAGCGCGGCCATTAGGCCGGCCGCGATTGTCCCCATCACAACGGCCGGCGGATACCCGAGACGGAGCAGCGCGGTGGCGGCAGATCCGCCGATGAACAAGTCTCCGATGCCGACGATCGGAATTGCGTGACCTTGAACCGGTATCGCCAGGCTAAGGTACAGAAGCCAGTCGTTTGCGCCAGTCCTGTATCGCTCCATCAGTAAGTGCGTGAATCCACCGGAAAACGAAACGCAGTCGACAACCGCTGCGACGGCGAGGAACGCGACGACGGCCGGGGGAGTCTGGAGTCCGCCTTCGAGCAAGAGCAGGCCACCGACGGCCCCCGCGAGAACCGCAAGGTCACTCAGGGGCCAAACGGATGGCCGGAGAACGAGTGCAGCGGCATAACTGAGAAGCAAGGCGCCGGCAAGCAGCCGTATCCGGGAACGCGAGACAGCGCAGGCGAGGCGCGCGGCCGATACGACTGCGGCAAGACCGAACAAGGTCACGGCCGCGGCCACGAGATAGAGGAGGGCACGAGACAAAGGCCACCACCGATCCGTTTGGTTGCGGAATTCTACGTCCGAATTATAACGCCTTCCCAACGATTCGAATTTCTTTTCCAGTGGTGTAGTTGAAAACGCTTTCCTCGGGTCTTAGATATGAGCCCCTGCAATTGAACTTGGGCTGCCCACTCTTCGCTCTCGGGTCGGAGCGAAGAGTGGGGCTTGGTCATCCTAAGAGTCGAAACATGGAAGCTATCTGTGCGGTCGAAGAAGCCGGTTTGAGGGACGAGACCCAAGCGCATCCAAGCTCAGGGCTTCTTGCGGAGCTGCATGCCAGGACGGACCGGCAGCTTGCCGAATATGTCCGAGGTAAGCTGAACCTGGCCTTGTCCCTGGCGTGCCAGGCGGAGCAAGCACGCCGCGCCGGACGCCGAGCCTCGGCGGCGGAATTCCAGCGGAGATGGAAGGAGACAATCGAGGAGGTGGGCCGCCTCCTGCCACTCGTCAGGAAGGGCGATCAACCGCCATTCGGAACGAAGAACGCCAAACCGTCGCGATTGCGCCGGGAACGGCGGTAACCGAAGAGCCGTGCATGACGACGTTCCGGGCAGGGGCGGTGAATCGCCGGAGTGTCAAGAAAAACCCAGACGACTCTCGGCTCAACAGGGTTGACAGGCGGCGCTCCGATTGGTTGAGATACACCGGTTGACAGCGTGACGATCCTATCTGGCTTGGCCCTTGAGAGCGGCGTCTATGGAGATGTTGTGGGCTTCGAGAATGGAACCGGTGGCGCGGTCCAAAGCGGCGCGGGCTTTGACGTAAGAGCTCTTGGCGGCGACCTCGGTGGAGCGCGCTTGCGCCAGCAGGCTTTCGTATTGGATGACGAAGAAAGCGGTGGAGGCGCCGACCTCGAACCGGGTCTGCTCGGCTTCGAGCGATTCCTGCTGGAACTTACGCGCCTGCACGGCCGCTTCCCAGCTTGCGCGCGCACGGCGCATGGCGATCAACGCATCCTCCACTTCCAGGCTGGCCTGGTTCTGTAACTGCTGCACGCGAATCTGAGATTGCTTGACCTGTAACTCATCGCGCGCCAGGTCGGCCTCGGCGATGCGGTTATGGATAGGTAGAGTAACTTGCAGGCCGATGCCATAAGTCGGGTAATCGCGCGCCAGCGCCTGGCCGAGCGCGGTTCCATAACCGCCGATGAGCGGCAGATTCGTGCCGGCGAGATAACCGGTGGCGGCACCGGCGAGACCATTATTCTGCATGGTTCCGACTAAGTCGACTTCCGGCTTGGTTGCGTTGCGGGAGCCTTCCAGACCGATTCGCGAGTTTTCCGCCTGCAGCCGCGCCTGCCCCAGGTCCGGGCGGCGAGCAACGGCTTCGGCCACCTGATCCTGCAATGGGCGCACTTCGTCCTTGTCGGGTATGGCGAGCGTATCGGTGGGAACGATGCGGATGCCGCGCAGCGTGGCACCGGCGTCGCGCGTCAGCACGCTTTTCAGGATGATTTCCTGTTCTTCGAGCAGCCCGCGCGAGTTGATCAAATCCTGTTCGGTGGAATACACCTGCGCCTTGGCGCGTGTCAGCTCCACCGGCGCCAGCGTTCCTTCGTCCACCTGCACCTGGGTATCGGCCAAAAGCTTGCTCGCATAGCGCAGCGTTTCCTCCTTCACGTTGACATCCTCGTACAGGGCGACGAAGTCCGTGTAGAGCCGTATCACACCGTAGACCGTGAGGATCAGTTGCTGCTGAAAGAGCAGGCTGGAGATTTTGCGTTCGTTCCCGGCGATACGGATGAAGCGGCGGTTGAGGGCGCGGCCGAAGCCGCGCAACAGCGGCTGCGTCACCGTGAAGCCGAGGCTGCTGCCCGAGATCGGGTTATACGCATTGTTTGTTGCATTCGTCGACTGGTGGAGATTGTCGAAATTGAACGCCGCCTGCGTGCCGGTGGAGAAACCCTGCTGGATGCCTGTGTTGGCGACGAAGCCCTGCTGCACCAGGTTGCTGGTGCCGTAAGCACCGGGATTGGTTTCCAGCGTGGATTGATGCAACCAGTTCAACTGGCCGGAGACGGATGGATCGTAAGTGGGAACCGGAGTGCCAGAGGACTGCGCCACACCGCCCTGCATGGAGTAATTGTCGACCGGCTCGCCAAGCACGCCGAGTTCGAGCGCGTTGGTCGGTACCGACGTGCCATTGGGGCCGTTGCTGGAAGCGGGCGCGACCACCAGCGGGCTCAGCGGACCGCCTACGCCGACCGGCGCTTCCTGCAGCGTGTAAGTGAGGCCGCGGTTGGTGCCGCCGCCCTGAGCGCGTTCCAGTTCGGTATCGCCTTGCGACACCGCGAAGCGTTCCAGTTCCACATCCAGGTTGTTTTCGATCGCCAACGCTAGTGAATCCTGGAGGCCAAGATATAAACTGCCGGCGCGCACGAGGTCGCGGATACGCTGCGAGTCGGCGGCGTTCGCCGGGCGGTTCGGTGCAGGCGCTTGTGGGGAGGGCGACTGGTCCGGCGTGGGAGACTGCGGCGCGGCGGCGCCGAATCCGGGGCACAGCGAGGAGCAAAGCAAAAGGCTGAGAAGTGATTTCAACGTCATTTGAGATTCCAGCATGGGCCGGGGCATGCCCGGCCCCTACGGGGTTGCGGGTCTCTCGCTGCGCAGCGCTTTCACTTTCGCGCCTTCGCGCACCGAGTCGTTGGGGTTGATGGCCAGCAATTGGCCTGGTTCGAGGCCGGAGAGCACTTCCAGGCGGTCGCCGAAGTCGCGTCCCAATTGAATGCGCTGGAAATGAACCGTGCCGTCGCCGGAAACCACGGCCACCTGGGTGACATTGTCGCGCACCACCAGGGTGTCGCCGGGAATCGCCACGGGCGGTTCCTTGCGAGGTACGGCCAGATCCACCTGGGCGTACATTCCAGGCAGCAGCAGGCCGCCCGAGTTGGGCGCCTGGACTTCGACCAGCAACGTGCGGCTGGAGGGGTCGAGCGCATTGGCGGTGCGCGTGACCACGGCGGGGAATTTGCGGCCGGCGAGATCCGGAATCACCAGCGTGGCCTTCTGGCCGGGCCGCACGGAATCCGCGTCGGCTTGCGAAACGTTCAAATACGTGCGCAGCCGATCGGTCTGGGCGATGCGGTAGAGCAGCGTTGAGCCCTCGGTGACCAGCGCGCCGGTATCCACGTTGCGCAACGTGATGACGCCGGCGAAGGGGGCGCGCACGGTCTGGTAACTTTGCAGATCGTTCAATCGCGCCACATTCGCCTGGGCCGCGCCAAGATTGCTGCGCGCCGCGGCGATCGCTTTTGCAAGCGCATCCACATTCGCTTGCTGCGCGGCCCACTGGGCCCGGTACGTGTCGTTTTCCTGGCGCGAGACCACGCCCTTGTCGAACAGCTTCTGCCAGCGGTCCTTAGTGACTTCGGCCAACTGCAGGTTGGCCTGGCCCTGCACCAAGTTGGCCTGCGCCTGCTGAATGGCGGAGGCGGACTGATCGACCTGCGCTTTGGCCTGAAGAATCTGCTGATCGATTTCCGGCGCCTCGATTACGGCGAGCACCTGGCCTGCCGCGACGCGGTCGCCGATATCGACCAGCCGCTTTACAATGTAACCGGAAGCGCGCGCCAGCACGGGAGCCTCGGTGACGGCTTCGATGCTGCCGGGCAGCACCAGGCTGGTCTGCGAGCTGGAACGCTTGACCTCTGCAACGTTCACCTCGATCAGGCTTTGCGATGCGGTGCGCGATTCGGCTGCCAGCACCTGTTCGCGATGCTGGCGCGGTGCGTAGCCGAAAAAGTAACCGGCCAGTCCCAGCGCCACCAACAGGAGCAGTACCACCGCCAGCGTGCCTCCGGACGGTCCGCCGGCAGCCCCACTGCGGCCCGCCGCCATTTCTTGTTTCTGCCGCTCCAACTGCCGCTTGAGATCCTCGACCTCGGCGCGCAACTGTTCGCTAGAATTCAGTTCGTTCATTCGGCACCTTCACCGAGCATCATTTCGTTCTGCAAGTACTCATGCTCTTCCTCGACGATGCGGCGTTCGTGATCCACCGGCGGCTTGGTCCGCAACAGGCTATATACCAAGGGAACCACAAACAGCGTGGTGATGGTGGCCAGGATGAGGCCGCCGATCACGGCGCGGCCGAGGGGCGCGTTCTGCTCGCCGCCTTCGCCCATGCCGAGCGCCATCGGCAGCATGCCGATGATCATGGCCGCCGCCGTCATGATTACGGGGCGGATGCGCGTGTGGCCGGCGGACAGCGCCGCGGCGCGGGCGTCCATGCCTTCCTCGCGCTGATCGTTGGCGAACACCACCATCAGGATGCTGTTGGACGTGGCCACACCGATGCACATGATGGAACCCATCAGCGAGGGCACGCTGAAAGTCGTCTGAGTGAGAAACAGGATCCAAACAATTCCGGCCAGCGCGCCGGGCAGCGCCATGAGAATGATGAACGGGTCCATCCACGACTGGAAATTGACCGCCATCAGCAGGTACACCAGCACCACCGCGAACGCCATGCCCAGGCCGAGGCGGTAGAACGAGCTTTGCATGGTGGCATATTGGCCGCGCACGTCGATGGTGGTGCCGCGCGGCAGGTGGGCGGACGCCTTCTCCACAATCCGGTCCACGGCCGATCCCACCGAACCCAGATCCTGGCGGTAGACGTTGGCGTAAATATCGAACACCGGCGTCACATTGTAATGGTTGACGATTTCCGGGGCTACGCCGCGCGTCACGCTAGCCAGATTGGAGAGCAGTTGCGGGCCGCCGGCAGCGGCGCCAGGGTTGCCGTAAGCGGTGGAATTCTGACTGGGACTGGCGCCGGTGGCGGAGTTGTTCCCATTGGCGGTGCCGGCCATCGAGTTCGGCGTGTTCGCGTTGAAGGAATACGCTAGCGGCGCGATGGGCGTGCTCATCAGCGCCGACATGCTGTTCATGCGGTACTGCGGCGTCTGCATGGCCACGTAGTAGCTCACGCCGTTGCGCCAGTCGAGCCACTGGGTGGGCGCGATCTGGCTGCTCCCAGCAAGCGAGATCAACATGCTGTTGCCGACGTCGGCCTGGGTGAGGCCCACCAGGCCAGCCTTATCGCGGTCCACGTTGATATCGAGTTCGGGCCAGTCCACCACCTGGTGAATGTGCGGGTCCGCCACGCCGGGGATGCGGGAGATGGCGACTTCCAGGTCCTGCGCGATCTTGTAATTGGCGTCCGCGTTGCGTCCCACCACCTGCACGTCGATCGGCGCCGGCAAACCGAAATTCAGAATCTGGTTGGTGATGTTGGCGGCCTCGAAGAAGAACACCACATCGGGAAACTTCTCGTGCAAGCGCTGGCGCAGGCGGCCCACGTATTCCTCGGTGGGGCCGTGGTCTTCGGGTTTGAGGGAAACCAGAATGTCGCCATCAGCCACGCCTAGCGTGGGATTGTCGCTAAAGGCCAGGTTGAAGCCGCTGTTGGGGAGGCCGATGTTATCGATGATGGTGTCGATCTCGCGCTCCGGGATCTCCTGGCGGATCTCGCGTTCGATCGATTTGAAGATGGCCTCGGTCTGCTCGATGCGCGTGCCGGAAGGCGCGCGGGCATGCAGCCGCATTTGCCCCGAATCCACGGTGGGGAAGAAATCGCGGCCAATTAGCGGCGCCAGCGATAGCGACGCGACGACGAAGATGGCAAAGCCCACCAGCACCAGCGAGCGATAGCTCAGACACCAGTCGAGCAGCGCGGCATAGGAAGTGCGCATCCGCTCGAACCGGTGATTGAACACGTAGTGCGTTTTCCAAATCGGGCCCGTACCGCCGGCGGTTTCGCCGTGAGATCCCTGCGCGTAGAGCTTGGTTTCCGGCCGGA
>CAZFOP010000199.1:0-7087 GCA_964520085.1 uncultured Solibacteraceae bacterium
AGCTCGTTCAAATTGTCCACTTCATACTGCCGCCCGCCGGTCTGTTCGGCGATGGTAGTCAGCAGAGCCGGTCCGGCGCTCTCCTCCGGCGTCCGTCCGCGCACTGGACCTTCCTCGAAAATTCCGATCGCATAGATTTGGACGTCCGCTTCCTTCACCAGGTTCTTAATTTCCGCTTCCGTGTACCGGCTATTGTTGTCGCCGCCGTCGGAGATGATGAGCAATGCCTTTCGCGGATTCCTGGCCCGCCGCATGGTGTGAAGCCCCAGAAACACGGCGTCCAGCAACGCGGTCCGGCCTTTCGAGAAAGTGAACATCAGGCGGTTCTGGATTTCCTCCAGATTCTGCGTGAAGGGCTGCACCAGGTTAGCCGTATCGTTGAACTGGATCAGGAAGAACTCGTCCTCGGGATTGGCGGTCTTGAAGAACTCGGAAACCGCCAGCCGCGATTTTTCCAGCTTATGGCCCATGCTGCCGCTGCAATCGAAAATCACTCCCGCCGAAAGTGGCGCGTCCTCGCTGGAGAATTGGCTGATTTCCTGCTCTTTCCTATCTTCAAACAACTTGAAATTCTCTTTTTCCAGGCCCGTGACGAAGCGGTTCATCGGGTCCGTCACGGTGACCGGAATCAGCACCAGGGTGGCATCCACGCGGATGTTCGCCTTGGGTTCGGCCGGCTCCTTGCCCACTGCCTTGGGCCTCGGCGAGATGGTAGCGGGCGATCCGCCAGGTTGCTGCGCGTGCGCACCCAACGACAACCCCAGGACAGCGGCGAAGACGACGGGCAGCTCACACCGGGACAGGAGCATAGCTGTCAGGCCAGCATTTCTCTCCCCAAGTCTATCACAGGGGTTTTGTGGTATGATCCTGTGTGCCCCGTAAAATTCTGGGCGTGATCCCTGCGCGATTTGGCTCTACACGTTTTCCCGGCAAGGTTCTGGCACTTCTCTCCTCCAAAACCGTATTGCAGCATGTCTATGAGCGCGCCTGTCAGTCCAGATATCTATCGGACACCATCGTCGCGACCGACGACGAGCGCGTTTATCGCGCCGCCCGGAGTTTCGGCGCGCCCGTGCGCATGACGCGCGCCGACCACGTCTCCGGCACCGACCGCGTGGCGGAAGTCGCCTCGGCCGAAGAGGCTTCCGTGGTGGTCAACATTCAGGGCGATGAGCCGCTGATCGATCCGGCCGCCATCGACGCCGCCATTCTGCCCGTGGTGCACGATGCCGGCGTGGCGATGGCGACGCTGAAGAAAAGAATCGAAGACCCGCGCGAAGTCGACGACCCCAACGTGGTCAAGGTGGTCACCAATCGCGCCGGAGACGCGATTTACTTTTCGCGCTGCGCCATTCCGTATGCACGGGAAGCGGGCGGCGCCTGGTTCAAACATATCGGGCTTTACGTGTATCGGCGCGATTTTCTTCTCGGCTTTTCACAATTACCGATGGGGCCGCTCGAGCGCGCCGAGCGCCTCGAACAACTGCGCGCGCTCGAAAACGGCTACCCAATCCGGGTGGTCGAAACCAACTATGAGTCGCTCGGCGTGGATACGCCCGAAGACCTCGAACGGGTCTCGCGGCTTTTTGAAGCGTCCATGCTGCCGGGGGTGAATTAATATGGCTAAATACATATTCGTAACGGGCGGCGTGGTCTCGTCGCTGGGTAAAGGAATCGCAGCGGCTTCCATCGGGTGTTTACTCGAAAGCCGCGGGCTAAAGGTCACTTGCCAGAAATTCGATCCGTACCTCAATGTCGATCCGGGCACCATGAGCCCGTTCCAGCACGGCGAGGTTTTCGTCACCGACGATGGCGCGGAAACCGATCTCGATCTCGGACACTACGAGCGGTTCACGCACGCCAAGCTCACGCAGAGCAACAACCTCACTTCCGGCCGCATCTATGAGCAGATCATCGCCCGCGAGCGCCGCGGCGATTACCTCGGCAAGACCGTGCAGGTGATCCCGCACGTCACCAACGAAATCAAGGCCGGCCTGAAACGCGTGGCGCAGGATGTGGATGTGGTGATCGCCGAAATCGGCGGCACCGTGGGCGATATCGAATCGCTGCCGTTTCTCGAAGCGTTGCGCCAGATGCGCCACGAGCAGGGCCGCGGCAACTGCCTGTTCGTGCACGTCACGCTGGTCCCCTGGATCGCCGCCGCGCAGGAGCTGAAGACCAAACCCACCCAGCACAGCGTGAAGGAACTGCGCGGTATCGGTATCCAGCCCGATATTCTGATCTGCCGCTCCGAGCGCTTCATTTCGCAGGAAATGAAAGAGAAGATCGCGTTGTTCTGCGACGTGGACGTGGAAGCGGTGGTGACGGCGCGCGACGTCAAGAGCGTTTACGAAGTGCCGCTGACGTTCGCCGGCGAAGGCGTCGACGACATCGTCTGCCGCCTGTTGCACCTTAATACTGGCGAGCGCAACCTGGACCGTTGGACCGCCATGGTGGAGCGGATGAAGAATCCGCGCGACGAAGTCACCATCGGCCTGGTGGGCAAGTATGTGGAATACGAGGATTCGTACAAGAGCCTCAAGGAAGCTCTGCTGCACGGAGGCCTCGCGCACCGATTGAAGGTCAACATTCATTGGATCGAAGCCGAGGGTGTGCACGGCCCGGATTGGGAAAAGCAACTCGAAGGCTACGATGGCATTCTGGTGCCCGGCGGATTCGGCAAGCGCGGCATCGAAGGGATGATCAATTCGATCCGCTTCGCGCGCGAGCACAAGGTGCCGTACTTCGGCATCTGCCTGGGCATGCAGACGATGGTGATCGAATACGCGCGCAACGTGTGCGGCCTCGAGGGCGCCGATTCGACCGAGTTCAACCCCGGCACACCGCACCGCGTCATCTTCAAACTGCGCGAGCTGAAGGGCGTGGACGAATTGGGCGGAACGATGCGCCTGGGAAGCTGGCCCTGCAAGCTGGTGGAATCGAGCTTCGCCTACCGCGCTTACGGAACGCGCGAAATTCACGAGCGCCACCGCCATCGCTATGAATTCAACCGCGAGTACGAAGAGCGATTGAAAGCGGCCGGCCTGCGCCTCACCGGCGAAACGCCAGATAATACCTACGTCGAGATTTGCGAGATTGCCGATCACCCCTGGTACCTGGGCTGCCAGTTCCATCCCGAATTCAAGTCCAAGCCGATGGAGCCGCATCCGCTATTCAAGTCGTTCATCGGCGCCGCGTACGAATTCCGGCAGCGGCGGCTGGGCGCCGGGAGCCAGGACCGCGCGGAGACCTCGTACTCCCATGGCGATTGATTTCGGCGCGTTCGGCGCCGCCCGCCCGCTGGTGTTGATCGCCGGACCCTGCGTGATCGAAAGCGAGGAGCACGTGTGCCGCATGGCGAGCGCGATTCGCGACGCCGTGGGCGGCGGTTTCGTTTTCAAGGCCTCGTTCGATAAGGCCAATCGCACCAGCCTGGACGCCTACCGCGGGCCGGGCCTGCTGGAAGGCCTGCGCATTCTCGCCCGGCTGAAGGCGGAGGGCTTTTCGATCCTCACCGATATTCACGAAGCGGCGCAGGCCGAACCAGTGGCCGCGGTGGCCGACATTCTGCAGATTCCCGCATTCCTCTGCCGGCAAACCGATCTGCTGCTGGCGGCCGGCCGTACCGGGCGCATCGTCAACATCAAGAAGGGCCAGTTCGTGGCGCCGCACGATATTCACCGCGCCGCGGAAAAAGTGGCTTCCACTGGCAATTCCCAGATCGTCATAACCGAGCGCGGTTCCTCGTTCGGCTATAACAACCTGGTGGTGGATATGCGCGGGCTCAAGATTATGCGCGATGCGGGCTGGCCGGTGGTGTTCGATGCCACGCACAGCGTGCAACTGCCGGGCGGGGCCGGCGCGGTCTCCGGCGGGCAGCCACAATTCATCGAGCCGCTGGCGCGCGCCGCGGTCGCGGTGGGCGTGAGCGGCGTTTTCGTCGAAGTGCATGACGCGCCGGAGAAGGCGCTTTCCGACGGGCCCAACGCGCTGCGCCTCGATCTGCTGCCGCAATTCTGGCGTAACTTGCAGGCGATCGACGCGCTGATCAAATCGCTGCCGGCGGTGTGAGGTGGGGCAGATCCGCGCGTGCTTGTTCCGTAGCGTTCCGTATATACAATCTGCTACGATATCACTGTGGTTGTTTCGGGCTTTGAGTGGGACGATGACAACATCTTCCACATCGAGCGGCACGAGTTCACCCCAGAAGAGGTGGAGGAAGTCTTCGCAGGCAACCACAAGGTCCGGCGAACGCGGGAAGCGCGGTACATCGCGCTAGGAGAAACACTGGACGGCCGCCTGGCTTTCGTCGTGTTTCGCCGGCTTTCCGGAGGGCGGATCAGGGTGATCACGGCCCGGGACATGGAAGCAAGCGAACGGCGGCTGTTTCGCCGCAAGTAGGCAAGAACGAATGAAGAAAAGACTTTCTCCGGCGAAGTCACCGCTTCCGAGGTTTCCTTCCGACCAGGAGGCTGCGGAGTATTTCGAGAACCACTCGGTGGCGGCGGTCTGGGACCGGCTGCCCGCGGCCGAATCGGCCCAGCCGTCGCCCGCGTTGGCAAAGAAGATCCGCGACCGCCACGCCCGCGCGAAATCTCCGATTTCGCTTCGCCTGGCTCCCGAGCAGATTGCGGCGGCGAAGCACATCGCGGCTGAGAAATCGGTAGGCTACCAGACACAACTTCGGATGTGGATCGCCGAGGGCATCCGGCGCGAAGCGAAGCGGGCGTAGCGCGAGTGGCGGGCGCGTTGTAAGAGACCGGTTCGCACCCTTCGCTCTTGCACTCAATGGGTGCTACCTTATCAAGGTGGAACCCCAAGAAGAGGAGCAGGAAGACCCCTCCGCAGCGATGTCCGAACGGCGACCCCCAGTGGTTTCCCACCTGGTGGCTTGTGGTCGTCAGGGAATCCGAGTCAGAGACGCAGAGTGAGGAGTTTTTCCTTGAGGCCCCCGACTAGTTATCGGCGAGGAGCGGCCTTAGGCGACCAGGACGACGTCATTCGCGGCTCTCGCCTCTAAAGCGCCGAGTCACGGCAACAGCCCCCTACGCGCCGCCGACTTGCATGGCGAGCGAGAAACGCATCTCGGATCGGGCGGAGCCGCGGATGGTGCCGGTGATGGGTGCGGCGAGAGCGGGCGTGGCGGCGGCAGCCACCGCGACGTGGCGTGTGGAAGCGGCCAGACCGGCGGATGGATCGTAACCGCGCCAGCCGCCGCCTTGCAGATAGACTTCGGCCCAGGCGTGCAAATCCGGCTTCTCCTGTTCGGCGGCTCCGGCCTCATAGCCGCTGACGAAGCGCGTGGGGATGCCGACGGCGCGCGCGGCGGCGGCGAACAGCACCACCAGGTCGCGGCAAGTTCCGGCCTTGAGGCCGAGCGTGACTTCGGGCGGATGAGGCGGCCCGGCATCGCGCACCTCGTGGCCGAATCCTTCGAAGAGCCGGCGGTTGAGCACGGTGAGGAATTCGAGCGTGTGTCCGCCGGCGGCGGCGGCGGCCGATGCGGCGAACTGGCGCACAGCGGACGAGGGTTGGGCCGATTCCCTGTAGGGCGCCAGCGACGCGGCCACGGCATCCGGATACACCGGCGCCAACGCTAACATGCCGGCCGAAGCGACGTAATCGAACGGATTCTCGCGCAGCGTTTCGATTTCAAATTCGCTGTCGATCCGCCACTCGGTCAGCTTGCGCTCGAACCACGCCTCGACGGCCACGTTGCCGTCCTGATCCAGGCAGTCGCTACGGCCGGCGGGCTCGGGCGAAATATCGAGCCGGTAGGAGAGCAGGCGTTGCGCGCCATCATCTCGCGGGCGCAGGCGGAACGTATGCGGTTCGAGAAAAACCGGGCTGTCGTAAACGTACTGCGTCGAGTGGTGAACTTGGATTCGCATGGCACGCTCTCGAAACGGCGGCTGGATCAGAACGCCACGGACGAGCCGGTGAGCCGCGAGAAAGCCGCCTCCACCCACTCGGAGGGCAACTCCTGCACGCTGCGCCGCATGCGGTCCTGCCACCAGTTGGAGATATCGCGCAGGTCGTCCACGTCGTAGCGGTGCTCGACCAACTCGAAGCTGCCACGCGAGTACAGCAGCACATCCACCGGGAAACCCACGTCGGCGGCGCAGAGGCGCGTGGCGTCAAAGGCCAGCAAGCCCACTTTGAACGCGTAGAGCATGGAATCGGCCGCCCGCACCGAACGTTCCAGGATGGGTTTGCCGAAGCCACTGGCGCCGATGATCTGGTAGGGCGTGTCGGGGCCGATCTCGACCCAGTTTCCTTCCGGGTAAACCAGGAACAGGCGGTGGGTGGAATCGCCCGCCATCTGGCCGCCAATGAGGGCGTGCGAGTTGAAGGATAGCTCTGCGCGCTCGAGCGCGCTGCGATCCTCGTCGGCCACGCGGCGCACCTGGCTCGAATAGAGGTTCACCACTTTATACAGGCGGTCGCGGCTCACCGAATCCTTGGCGAAGGCTTCTTCGAAATGGAGGAGAATCTTATCGCGCAGCGAGCGCAGGCCGGAACTCATCACAAAGAACGCGAAGCCGGGGCCCTGGTAGCTGGCGGTCTTACGCGCCATCAGGCATTCGTTGCCGGAGAGGACGCGCGTATCGGCGATGCCCACTAGTCCTTGTTCGACGTTAATCCCCAGACAAAATGTCATCGTTCTCCCCTCAGTTCGATGCCTTCGCTAAGGCCTCGTTCCGCAATTACCGTATCGACCGCTCTCTGACGGTCGCGGCTCCGTTGCGCAATCGGATCCGCGACCGTCAGAGAGCGCTTGCGCCGGCTGGACTGGCCATTCCGCGATCAGTTCTCACGCCCACGCCCTCGCGCCTTCGGGGTGCTGGGCAAAAAAATCGTTCCCGATACACTCATCGATTGTATTCATTTTCGTTTCGAGGTTGTCGAAAAATTCGTGCAGGCCGCCTTCGAGGATGGCCTCCACGCGGGCAAAGTCCAATTCCGAGCGTAGCAGGCCGACGCGCTGTTCGGACGCGCAGGAGAAGCCGCCGCGGGGCGTGCCCGTGATGGCGTGCAGCGCCTCGTCGGCCCGGCCGATGGAGTAGCGCACGGCGCGCGGGAATTC
>CAZFOP010000200.1:0-7083 GCA_964520085.1 uncultured Solibacteraceae bacterium
AGGGATCTACGTGGGACCGCGCGAAATGTTCGAGGCGATGAACCGCGCGATTACGCTCAATGGGCTGCGGCCGGCAATCGATCGCGTGTTTCCGTTTGCCGAAGCGCCGGAAGCGTATCGCTACATGAAAAGCGCGGGTCACTTCGGGAAGATCGTGATTAGCGACGAGTGAATACAACCGCGCGGATCGATCGGCGCCTACCGACACCACGGGAAATCGACTTGGCCCGAAAACGGCTAAGGGAGCTTCTCGATACATAGACCCAAACCGATCGTTGCAACAATGCCGGAGGAACTGGCTAGCGCGTTGGGACTCTCCGGTGCGGCTGCCAAAGAATGGCAGGTTCAGCATGTTCTGGTTGAGCGACTGAAGGAATTCGCGCGACGGCGGAAGATCGCTCATGCGGAGATCGCGAAGCGCGCCGGCACTTCACGAACCAGGGTAACCGGTATCCGGAACGACGATCTCCAACACGTGTCGACCGGTCTCCTAATCCGCATTCCCGCTTCCCTGGGCTATCGCGTGAATGTCTCGGTGGTCAAGCCCGACACTGCCGCATAGGCGCCCTGCTCCGCGCGCAGCCCTGCCGAGAAGCGCCGCCACCAGGGAGCGGCCCCTGGAGGGAAGGCGGGCCTAGCGTTCCTAATCGGCGAGGAACCCTCTGCTCCGACCGGCACGATGAATGTGCTCCCCTGCGGAAATCTCGGACTAGGGCAATTGCTCCGCCGCTCCGATCGCCGGGGTGTCCCCTTCCGCCAGCTCGGTTCTTGGAGGGAGAAGCCAAGCGCTGGAGGCTGCGACTGAGCAGCGCCGAATCTCGAACAGGTTCAGATCAGTTCCCGCCACGATGCGTCGGGCGACCAGCGCCTCGTCTGACTTAGCCCCGAGATATGACCCATCGGGCCGTGGCTCAATCTGCAGATCTGAGGACTTAAGCCACTCGATGATAGGGGTGTCGCCGGGGGGGCTCCAAAGGATCGTTTTGAGCCACGCAGGGTACATGGCGAACTGCAAACTGCCATTCCGCGACAATGCAAAGCACGTCTCTGAAGAATCCAGACGGTCACCGAGACGCCTGAGGAAGACTTCCATAGAGACGTCGAAAACTCGTTTTGCCAGACGTATGATCTCTTCTCCGCGTACCCCATCGTGGCGCGGCCCGAGTTCACGCGAGAGAAATCGCTCGGGAATCAGCAGGCGCCTCGCTCCCTCGTGGCAAGCGGACTCCAGATTTATGCCGCGTGGTCCTCCCTTGGTAGGCTTAAGGACATCATCTTGGGCGATGAACAAGAACGTATGGGCTATTTCGTGTGCCAGGGAGAATCGCTGTCGAATCCGGGCGCCGGGTCGGTCGAGAAAATTCGACTGCAGGTAGATGCGAAACCGGCCTCCCGAGATGTCAACCGCGGCCTCGCGAATCATCTCGCGCCTCTCGATATCAATGTTCCCCGCGGCACGCGCGAGGGCGTCCATATCTACCGGCAAGACCGAACGCTGCGAATCTGTCTGGGCCGTGATATAGGCATCGAGTGCTTTCTCAATGCGAGAATTGAAAGATGACCTCCAGGTCATACTCTATGCGGTAGTGCGACGGTCGCCACCGGTGCTCAATAGACTATCTAGAAATGACGTCAAGCCGTAGAACTCAGTGTTTTCAGGGCCAACGGCTTGGCGGTTTCGGACGAAGCTGCCCTTTGGTTCGCCTTTACAGCTGCGCTCGAATTCCGACATCTTCGAAATAAACTCCACTTCGTCGAGTCCCGCTATCCTGGCCTCATAGATCGACAGCAATGCTGTCTCGTGCTGGGAGTAGTCCTTCCTAAGGACGAGCTTGCAGATACCGGCGAAGCGGTCGAGGCGGAGCGGTTGGGGAGTCCGCAATTCGGAAGCGGCAAAGGCGGCCACGGGCGCCGCTTCGGGATTCAGCACGAGGCTGACTGGGCCAAACTCTGCCGCATCGGCGCAGTGTTTGATGTTGTCATCGAAGAACATAACAGCGTGCAGGCTCCGTAGCACGTTGCTCTTCTTCATGTTGCCGATGAGGTATGCCTTGTCGAACCTGATCCCCCAGCTCCTGAGCGTCTCGATTGGACGCCGCATGAAGGGGAAACTGCGCGCGGTCACCAGGACCATGCGAAAAGGCGGATTGCTTATGGGCGCCAGTCGCTGAATTTCGGCAAGGGCCCGGACAAATCGGTACATCGGCCCCTCCTTCAATGGAACTGCCGCCTTGGAGAACTCCAGCTCTCGGAATTCCTCCAACCCGCCCCTCGCGAACGCCAAATCACCTTCACTGGAAAAGAGTGTTGAGTCCCCGTCGAAAGCGAGAAGCGGGGTAGCCTCCTCAGGAGAGGACTCGTGCCGTAGTCCACCGAAGATCTTCGCAGCAGACACGCCGGACCTGACGGCCTCAATGACGTCGTTCTCCTCGTATGACAAGAAAAGGTCAACATTGAACATCTTCAGTTCCGGTATAACTGACTCCCCTCCCGTGAACGCTGCCTGGGGGATTTCAAGGCCATAGGTTGTCAGCGAGTGCAGGATTCGCACTCCACAATCAGGATGGTTCCGCGAGATTATGACGACTTGGACGGCCTTTGCCGACTCACTCGCGAACTGCGAATTGAGGTCCGACAGGCATTTTACGAGTCCGAAGGCCACTCCTTTCGGAATTAGTACATCCTGGTTATCTCGCTGGTATTGGATGAATGCTTCAGGTCCTCGCTCCTTGAAGACAGCATCCTCCCTCTCGAGATTCAAGAGCGCACGGGACGAGAGCCCAATGACGAGCGGTTTAATGGCCTTAGACAGGATCTCAGTCTCCTTCAGCCCTTGTTACAATTATAACGATTTCGTCGATTCGGCTGTGCAGCCGGTCGCAGTCAGCTGTGGCTGCCGGTTCTGCAGTCGCCCACGTGGAAGTCCGTGAGCCCGAGTCAATCGGGTGAGAGACCGGCTTCAGTGGCCGTCCGGCCAGCTCTTGGTTGCCGTCCGGTCGTTTGGCGCCCGAACCTCTGATCTGGCCAGAGTGTGACGAGACTCTGGCGGATTGGGACCGATAAACGCGCCAGGGTCCCGAAAAGGCGCGGTACGCCGGGGTGCGCTGCGACCGCTCCCGTGACGTCCCGCTCCTGGAAGCTGCAACTACACCCACCCGGATGAGGGATTGGAACCTCGATCGCGTCAATTCCCGGTCGGGACCTTCTCCAAGTGGTCGACGACCACGATGTCGCCCAGACCTGTCTTCGAAGTCAGCTCCAGACCGAGCTGATCCCGGACGGCGTGTATGAGGCTCGGGGCATGAGGCCCCTCATCGGGCAGTTCGCCGATGAGTTCCCGCAGGTCCGGCCTGGTTTCCAAGGACAACGCATAATCGACGCTCCACCGCATATCGAGGTCGTACTTCCCCTTGAGCCCGGTCGAGTCGACTACCTTCCGGCCCAGGTTGAACGACAGCGTCTTGACGATTTCCTGCATGGAGAGATGGAACCCAGTCCAGCGATTGCAAAACCTCCCCTCCGTCCGGCCACCGCGACGGGCCGGAAACACCGGGCAGCCGTCTTTGCCTATGCGGATGCTGTCTTCCGCACTCGCCCACGGAAACTCCTCCGGAGTCGACACAGCATCCGGCGCCGACTCCTTCATCTTCAGGCCTTTCTTCCCCACCGTCAGCTCGAAAATCGCCATTCCCTTCTGCTCATAGCGGAATTTGAGCTTCAAACGTTCCGCCAGCAGACTCCGCACCATTTGCCAGAACTGCTCTCTGCTGGTTCCTTGCGGCAGCTTGGCGATTACGTCGAACCTGGCCCGACAGCAGCTACTACTGGGAGAAAACTGATACGCCTCGAAGCCGTATGCCTGGGTGATCAGAAAGCGGAGGGGTACGCCTGAGCACCTCCACATACCCGGGTCCGCCGCTGCACCCGAACCACTGATCGGATGATGACGTCTTGATCGAGGCTACCTCGAACGACGGCGCCTCCGGTGCCTGGCCGTAGGCGCACACGCAGGCCAGGGTCAGGCAACTCGCTATCAGGATCGGCGGTCTCATGGCGCTTGTGATCCCTTCGGAGTTCAGAATACCAAATACCGTTATCGAGGGTGTTCGTGCGAACCAGCATCGGGTGCGGGACATGAAAGTTGTGGCATCGCTGGTTCCCCGGAAAACGGCGAGTTTCCGAGCGTGCCACGTACGCCCGATCCGTTAAAGGAGTGGAGCGAGCCAGCGAGCCCCGGCAGGGGCGAAAGACAATAGCCCAGTGCGTGAGCACTGGGAACCCAAGCGAATCTGGCAGCCCCGGAACGGGGCGGAAGAGAACGGCCAAGCCGATAAGCGAGTGCGCAATCCGTCTGTCGCCCCGTTCCGGGGCTAGGTGATATCACACGTGGTCCCAGTGCTTACGCGCTGGGCTATTGTCTTTCGCCCTCCGGGCTGGCCCTATTGTGGCCTCGCACCCAACTCTTATGTCCCACACCCACCAGCATCCACACATTCCCGATACACGGCTGATTGGGGATTGACGCTCCGCCCAAGGAACTCTGCCAAATTGGCTAGCCGCAGTGCACAAGGCGCATGCGGAATCGAGCTTGGATTCCGAAGCCAACTTCGACGAAATTGCATTCCCCCGGCGGAGCACCGTGAGACAACACGTATTGCATCAGGGCACGGCTTCAGCCGTGCCCTGATGCAATACGTCCAAGTTCTGGATTCAGGTTGAGAGGCCGGGCTACTCCGGGCGGGGCAGTGGCGCGCTAGCGCCACCAGGGGCTGACGGGCTGGCCGGGCTCGGGTTTGCGGCGGGCAGGACCGCTGCGGCGCGCTTCTGCCTTGCGTTCGGCGGCCACGGCACGATCGGTGGCATAGGCGAGGATGTCGTCGTTAGTGAGTTCGTGATCGCCCTGACGATCTGCCTCCAGGTCGGCGGTTATTTTTTGCGCGCACAGCGCGGGGCCTTCCTGAATGCCGACATGGTGCTTTAAGAAGAGCTCCATATCCACACTCACTACGTGCGGGATGGAAGACTTGGTGCCGGCATCGTTCATGTCGAAACGATACAGACGCCTGTTCTTTTTCTGCTGAAACCCCATGTATCGCAGTTCCACCGCTCGCTCCCCCGGCCGGGCCGCTTCGCGCTTGAATCCCGGACTCACTCGGCCGTCCCCATGTTTTCCCCCGCCGGCGTAACTACCTCGCCGGTTCCGATATCGGCCGAGACGGGAGCCTTCTTCCGGCGCTCCAGCTCGCACCGCATACACCTTGCGGCCCTGATATTCCGCTTTTCCATCCTGGCGATCTCGCGCTTCTCAACTGAGGCGTGCAATCGAACCGGAATGGCGCGTTCCTCCACAAAACGATTGAAGCCGGCGCGGTGACCGGGCCGGCTTCCAACGCGCAATTTACCAGCGCGGTTCGCGACGCTGCCGCGGTCCACCACCGCCGCCACCACCGCCGCTACGCGGTCCGCCACGGAAGGAGCGTCCGCTATCGGTCTTGGGGCGGGCCTCGTTGATATTGAGGGCGCGGCCGTTCAACTCGGTGCCGTTCAAGGCGGCGATGGCGCGATCGGCCTCGGCGCCGTCGGTCATTTCGACAAACGCGAAGCCGCGAGAGCGGCCCGTATCGCGGTCGGTGACCAGGTTGACCCTCTCCACGTTCCCGTGAGGCTCAAAGAGCGCACGGATGGAAGACTCGGTTGCGGCAAAATCCAAATTGCCTACAAAAATGTTTTTCATCTTAGGTTCCTTCGTATTTGACGGTTCGGGCAAGAGCGAGGCAGATGGACTCCGGCCAAGGCTGTAGCGGGACGATCAAAGACACACCTAGTGTAGCAGATCCCGCCAGCATGCGTCGCCGTGGCACGCGGAGTGTGCGAAACGGCACGTTTGATTCAATCGAAGCATCCCCCCTTCGTCTATTGTCAAACGAAACGGGGCGGATTGGTAGCGCGGGCTTCAGGCTGGGCCCGGCGCCGGCTTCAAGCTGTCCATCACTTCCAGCGCAAAGCGGGCGGACACGGTGGCGCGGCCGCCTCCCATCTCGATCGCAACCTCGACGGCTTCGAACACTTCCTCAAATGCCGCTCCAGCGGCGATCGCTTGTTCGATGTGCCACTGCATGCAGGATTCGCAATCCTTCACGACCGAGATGCCAACCGCGATCAGTTCTTTGTGCTTCTTCGGCAGAGCGCCATCGGTATACGCCGCCCGCTCCATTTCCAAAAAGCCGCTATATACCTTGGATTTCAACGCAATGAACCTGGCGTGCGCCCGTTTCCGTTTTGCCGCGATCTCTTCCAATTTGTCCATGGACTGATCCTCGCATGCGGTGGCGCAAAACATCAACGCCTGGCGGCATGCTTGGTTAGCTTGAGTCGAACTGCTTCCGGAAAACGCGCCCGCAAGCGGGCGTTGGCAAGCTAAAGCATACCCTACCACCGCTCCCTGGCGGCGAGCGATTCGGTTGCGGAACTCGCGCTAGCGCGGCGCGATCTTCACTGCGATGGCCACAATCTTCGAGCCCCGCACGCGGCCGGTTACGGTCACGATCGGTTTGAAACCGGGGGCTTGTCCGGCGAGCATGGCGCGGCCCTGCGAGTCGGCTTTCACGGCGGCATCGGCGAATGTATTGCCGCCTTCGTCCAGGTCTGCGACGCGTCCATCGGCCAGCAGCACTGCATAGGCGTGCGTGTCGCCCTTGATGGCGCAGGTGGGATCGGATTGCCGGGCCGCCAAGTCGGCGACCTGATGCGGCATCGCATCCGCCCGTTCCGCATCCAGTGTGCGCGCATCCACCGTAATTCCCGAGGCTGTCGCGCTGCCATCGGCCTTGACGTTCGCATCCTTCGCCGGCGCCGGCAGAGCTTGCGGAGATTGGCTCAGGTTGAAGCGGGAAAAGTCGCGGCACGCCGCGTCGATCAGGATGCCGCGAATGGTAGTGGAGGTGTTTGCGGCCGTCGCTTCGCCGCGGGCGTGAACCTGGTCCGGCGTGGCGGGAGTGGGCGTCTGCGCCGGTGCCGCCAGGCAGGCAGCCGCCGCGATCGCCAGAATCTGTAAGCGAGTATTCATCTCAGCCATCCATTCTG
>CAZFOP010000201.1:0-7004 GCA_964520085.1 uncultured Solibacteraceae bacterium
GCGCGCCTTCGTACATCATGGTGGTGGCGCCGGCCGAAAGCGGGCCGTAGACGATATAACTATGTCCGGTCACCCACCCGATATCGGCCGTGCACCAGTATGTGTCTTCCTCGCGCAGGTCGAACACCCACTTCATCGACATCGTCACCTGCAGCAGATATCCCGCCGTGGAATGCACGATGCCTTTCGGCTTGCCGGTGGTCCCGGAAGTGTAGAGCACGTACAGCGGATGTTCACTATCCAGTTCCTCCGCGGCGCAGACTTCGCTCACGTCCCGGTCCAAGTCGTGCCACCAATAGTCGCGGCCTTCCTTCATGGCGATGTCGCTGCCGGTGCGCTTGAGAACGATCACGTTCTTGACGCTGGGGCATTCGGCGAGCGCCTCGTCCACCGCGTTCTTCAGCCGCACTTCCTTGCCGCGCCGCCACGCGCCATCGCCGGTGATCACCACCTGCGCTTCGAGGTCCTGAATGCGCGCCTTCAGCGCCTCCGCCGAGAAGCCACCGAACACCACACTGTGCGTCACACCCAGGCGCGCGCAGGCCAGCAGCGCCACCGGCAGTTCCGGCACCATGCCCATGTAGATTACGGCGCGGTCACCCGCCTTCAATCCGCGCCCCTTCAGAACGTTGGCGAAGCGGCACACCAGCCGGTGCAACTCCTGGTACGAGATCTGCCGCTGGTCGCCCGGTTCGCCCTCCCACAAAATGGCGACCTTGTTCTTGCGCGGCGTGGCCAGATGCCGGTCCAGGCAGTTGTAGCTGACGTTGGTCTTTCCGCCTACGAACCACTTGGCGAACGGCGGATGCCATTCGAAAACGTGAGACCACTTCTGAAACCAGAAGATCTCTTCCTCAGCCAGTTCGCCCCAGAATTCTTCAGGCTTCTCCGCAGCCCTTCGATAGAGCGCACGGTACTCGTCCATGCTGCGCACATGAGCGCGGCTGGCAAACTCACTACTGGGTGGGTAGACTTTGGTTGGCGCCATTCCAGAGATAGTATCAGAAATGGCGCCAGGCCCGCGAACCGCGCTAGTGAACCTCGCCGTGCATGGCCTGTTTGGCGAATTCGCCGGATGGAGTCAGCGTGTAATTCCAGTCGCGAATCAGCGTCGGGCCCCATTCGGGATCGAAACACCACACCATCCAACTGATGCCATGGCTTTCCAGGTACTTGATAATCGACGGCCCGTACTCGGCCGGCCGGCCGAATCCACCGAACTCGGTTGCGAACACAGGGTACTTAGCGGCGGCAAAGCCGAAGTCCTCTTCCCATTTGGACTCCCAAGGCTGCGGCCGCTTATTGGAATAAGGATGCACCGTATAGCCGACACCCTCGGCGGCGATCGGGCTGAGGCGTAGCGGTGCCAGATCGTAAGCCCAATCGAAACCGGCTACCAGCGGTATCGCGCGCGCGTTGTTGGCGCGGATAATGGCGATCAGGTTCTCGTTGATCTTCTTCCAATCGTCCCATGAGATCGGGCCGAGCTGGTTGTTGAAAGTGGTCGGCTCGTTGAAGAGCTCGAAGAACGCCACCGTGTTGTGGCCGGCGAAATGGCGGGAGACGGTGCGCCAGAAGTTATAGGTTTCCTGAAGAGAAGTGTCGTACATCGGGTCCTGAAATACGCCCGTCGAGAGATTGCCGATGGAATGCCAGTCGAGATCGACATACATCCCCAGTTCCGTGCACCACCCCACCGCCTGGTCGAGCAACTGGAGATACTCGGCCGGCGTTCGCTCGCGCCAGGCGACCGGATGGACCGGAATCCGCACCACGCGTGTGCCCATCTCCTGAACTTTGACGAAGTGCTCGCGGTTCCAGTGGCCCTGCATCTGGAGCTTATCGGGATCGGAAATGGAGAGACCGCGGAACAGCACCGTGGCTCCCTGCGGGTCGACAAACCGATTGCCTGTGACGGAAATCATCGGCAATTTCTTCGCGTCGGTGGTGTAAGGGCGGATGCCCGGATCGACATCGTGCCACCAATTGTGCGCGCGAACCGCAGGGGCGGCGGGCGGCTGCGCCGCAGCGGCTGTGGCAAAAAACGCCGCGCCGAGCGAAATCTGGATAATGGTGTACTTCGTTGAGAATCGCATAGGGATCAGACTTCTATTCATATCCCATGGCGCGCAGTAGCGAAAGGGGGGGCCAGTCGAGACGCTCGCCCCCCGCCGCAACCGAATGCCAGGATATCGCGATCAAAAAGCGATTGAAACGATCTGCCGCTCGCCCCGATACGAAATCACCTTGTCCGGTGCACCGGCACCCTCCACTCCTGTGCCATGCCCTTTCCGCACGATCACAACATCGAATATCCGGGTCTTCGACATGCCCGGATAACTTCCCTTTCTGGCATCGATCTTGAGCTGGTGCACGGCATCGTCCCAGTTGAAATCAATCGTCGAATACACGTTTTTTTCGTAGTTATAGTTGTCGTTCTCGTCCTCGTACAGCGTGAAGCTGCCACTGGCTCCGGGGTAAATACGCAGCTCGATAGGGGCGTCCGGCTTCTCCGTGGCGTATTGGACAAAGGGGCCCATCGGTACGATGGATCCCGCGCGAATCATCAGCGGAATTTTGTCGATCGGCGCATCCGCCACTGCGGTCGTGCCGCCAGCGAGCGCGTCTCCCGTCCAGAAATCGATCCAGCGGCTTCCGGCCGGCAGATATACGTTTCGCGTCTTCTGTCTCGGTCCGATCGGCTCCGCCTCGCGGGCGAGAATTTCCGGGGTCTTCCAGTACACCTGGGCTCGGAAGGCACCTAACGTCTCGTTCGATGTCTCGAACTTTAATTCGTATTCCTTGCCGGCCACTAACTCGACGGGTACCGTGTGGGACTCCATCGAGTCATAGTTGTGAGCGATCTCTTTGCCATCGAGATACAACCGCCTCGGCCCGAAACTCTTCATGTTGAACCGGTATTTCCCGCTTACCGCCGGAACCAACTTGCCTTCCCAGCGGATCGAGAACTTGGGGTCGGCAACAAAGCTCGGCCAGCCCGTGTACCAATCCAAATTCACCAGTGGCTCGACGGCCTCGTGACACAGGTTCTTGAAGCTATCGTCGCAATAGTAACTGGCGGTCAGGCCCGGCTTCCCGTCCTTCGTCTGGAAGACCTCTGGCGTCATAGGAATGGTTTGCTCGGGCGGGCGATGATACATGTACTCGGTCACCGGGGCAACCAGGATCGCCGGGCCAAACATATACTGGTCGTCGATCGAATACGTCTTCCGATCGCCAGTGAAATCCATCGGCAGGCCGCGCATGATGGAATAACCGTCGTTAGTCACTCGCCAGCCCAGCGAATAAATGTAAGGCATCAAGCGGTACCGCAAGTTATCGAACTTGATCAAGGTGTCGGTGTAATCGCCAAACTCCCAGATTTCGCGCGGAGTCTCCGAGCCGTGCGCTCGAAAAATAGGCGAGAAGACGCCCAACTGAAACATCCGCGCGTAGAACTCCTGATACGCCGGGTCTTTGCCACCGTTCGAAAAAACTCCCCCCTGACACCCGAGCGAGAACGCGCCGATATCGAAGGTCCAATACGGAATGCCAGCCATGCTGTGATTGATGCCGGCGGAGATCTGCTTCCGGTAAACGTCCCAGTTCGCGCCGATGTCCCCGGACCAGGTGGCCGCCGCCGCTCGCTGCTGGCCGGCGAAGGTCGATCGCGTCAAAATGAAAACCCGCTTCTGGTCCGTCTCCTTCCGCTGATGCTCATAGATCCCGAGCGTGTCCACCAGCGGGAACGTATTGAGATACCGGGCGAATGTACCGAGATGATTGTCCTGCACCCGCTTCATCTCAAACTCTTCCGCTTCCTTAGTCAGCGCGTTGACGATGTCCGGTTCGGTCGAGTCCATCCACCAGGCATCCACTCCCTTAGAGAAGAGTCCTTCGTTCGCGTACTTCCAGTACAAATCCCTGGCCGCCGGATTGTACGCGTCGAAGTACTTGAACCCGGCCCAGCCCACCGTAGAGTACAAATACCCGTGCTGTTCCATGTCCTTATAAATCGGCGCAGCGGGCCCTAGCCCGGCCCAGATGGTAACCATGAGGTGGATATTCTGCTGATGCAGTTGGTCGATCATTTCCTTCGGCCGCGGGAACGTGGTCTTGTCGAAGAACATTCCGCTCCACATGTCGTTCCCGCCCCAATACTGCCAGTCCTGAACGAGGTTATCGATGGGAATTTGGCGCTTGCGGTACTCCTGCGCGACGCCTAGCAGCTCGTCGCGGGTCGCATAATGTTCCTTACTCTGCCAGTAACCGTAGGCCCACTTCCCGTACATCGGCGCCGGCCCCGTGAGTTGCCGGTATCCGGCGATAACCTGGTCGATGCTCGGGCCGAAGAAGAAGTAGTAATCGATGTTATCCGCCACTTCGGACCAGAACGATGCCGCGTCGGGATTGTCGGAGAACGTCGTTTTCGAATAGTTGTCCCAAAAGATTCCGTACCCGGCGGTGGAAACCAGCATGGGCGTGACCGCATTCATATTGGACTGCACGATCTTCACAGTCTTTCCGCGGTAGTTCATGTAACCGTATTGATGTTGTCCAAGTCCGTACACGCCTTCATCCGGAGTTAGTGTGAAGTTCTGCTGCACGCTGAACGCGGTCTTCTCCTTCTCGATCGGACACGGAGTAAAGACGGCGCGCCCTTGCTCTTTCAGAACGGTATGGTTGTCGCCGGCGAGATACTGAATCGCACCGTCGATCTTGCTCAGCCGGACTTTGACCAGTGGCGAAGTCAGCGTAACCGCCGTGGCGCTATCCTCAAACTCCACGTGGAAATCGGGCACGTCCTTCTGAATCACCGAGAGGCTGGCTTTTTCGGAGGAGCCGCCGGCCGCCCATTTCACCACGCGGACCGTTCCCTGCGAATAGAATTGCATCCTGACGTTCCAATCGCCGGTCGTCAGTTGAGCGCCGTTCCGGATTCGTTCGATTCTGGGCGGCTGAACTGCCTTTGCATCGCTCGATACGGCAGAAGGACCCTGGCAAAGCGCCGGCAAAGCGCCCAGGCAGAGGACGAAGCAGACTTTCATGGCTCGCGGATCGCAGGTTAGGGATTTCATGTTTCCGATTCCTTTCGTGTCTCGCGTCGTTCAGCGAAACTGTAGATCGAGATCCAGCGGGCCCTCACTTGGCGCCTTGCGCCCGCTTCGCAGCCCAGCGCTTCTTGGCGGCGGCGGCGATGGCACGCCTGTTAGCCACCGAAAGTTTCCGTTTCGGCGTGGCCGCTTCCGGCGCGGTTTCCGGTTTTCTGGATGCCGCCCACCGCTTGCGCTGCGCCTCGGTAATACGGGCCCGGGCAGCCGCGCTGATCATGCGCCGCTTGCCTTTGGCCGAAACCGGCTTGACGGCCGCCGCAGCGGGACGACCGGAGACGATCCGCCGTACCTCGGCGATCTGAGCGTCTATTTCAGCCTTTTGGGCCTCAAGGCCTTCAATGGCCGCGGCGATAACCTCGCTGGCGAGTCTTTGCGTGGGCATGTAATTGGAAACGTATACGGTAACTCATTCCCGCGGCAGGAAGCCAGCGATCCCCCCCTCAATCCGCAGCGTCTCAACCCCCGGCAGGCATACTCCCGAGTTTCGACAATACCTCGGATATTTCTCTTGACAAGCAATTGCAGATTGCAATATTATAATTACTGATTGCAATATGAGCCTCGGTGAAAAGCTTCGGTACCTGCGTGAGGTGGAAGGAACGCTACGCGGGCTCAACCGCGAATTGTCCCAACTGGAGATGGCGCGGCTGATCCAGAGCGAACTCGGCAAATCGATCAGTCAGAGCTACCTTTCTCAGATCGAGAGCGGGGCCCGGCCGCACCTGACCAACTCGACGCGCATGCTGCTGGCGCGGTTCTTCAAAGTGCATCCAGGCTACCTGGTGGACGATCCCGAGGGCTTCGAGAACGAGCTGGTGTCGGACGTCGGAGCGCTTGAGGACAAGCTCGACCTGTGGCTGGTGAGTGGCGCGGAGCGGTTTCGCCGCGACCCGGAGTTGCAGCAAGCCCTGATCGGGCTGGCGCGGCACGCGGACACGCGGATGTGCATCATCCTGCTGGGTGAGATTCTGGAGAACCCGGGGCTGGCGGAGCGGTTGATGGAAGTCTTGAAGACGCCGGCGTCCCGCAAGACGAGGAGACAGTAAATGAGTTGGGCGGACTTCTACCTCACGTGTTTTCTGGTGGGTTTCCTTTTGAGCGCGCTGGCGTTCCTGGCGGGAACGGGGCATCTGCACATCCCGCATCTGCACATCCCGCATCTGCACCATGGACTGCACATTCCGCGCGGGCACGCGGGTGGCGGACATGGTGATCTGCCCTGGTTCAATTTCGGCACGATATCGGCGTTTCTGGCCTGGTTTGGCGGTGCGGGATACCTGCTGGAGCATTACTACCACGTCTGGTATTTCCTGGCGTTTGTGGTGGCGACGTTCTGCGGGCTGGGAGCGGCAGCGGTGGTGTTCGTGTTTCTAGCTAAGGTGCTGATGGCGCATGAAGCGCCGCTCGATCCGGCGGATTACGAGATGGTGGGAGTACTCGGAAAGCTGAGCATTCGGATTCGCGAAGGCGGAACGGGCGAACTGGTTTTTTCGCAGGAGGGCACGCGCCATGTTGCGGGCGCGCGCAGCGAGGATGGCGCAGCCATCCCCAAAGGCGCGGAAGTCGTGGTGACGCGCTATGAGAAGGGCATTGCCTACGTCCGGCGCTGGGAAGACCTGGCCGGTGAAACGGAGTTGAAGAGTTAAGTGGAGCAAATTATGCAAAACCCGATAGTGATTTTCGTTCTTTTGGGTGTCCTGGTCCTACTGTTCATCCTGACGGCATTTGCCAAGCTGTTCCGCAAGGCCGGTCCGCACGAAGCCATCATCGTCTATGGCTTGGGCGGCACGCGGGTGGTGAAGGGCCGCGGCACTTTTATTTTTCCGATGGTGGAGACCTCGCGCGGGCTGTCGCTGGAGCTGATGTCGTTCGACGTGGCGCCCAAGCAGG
>CAZFOP010000202.1:0-6993 GCA_964520085.1 uncultured Solibacteraceae bacterium
ATGCACCACTTGGCGGGTTCGTCGGCGTCCCGTAGACGGCGCCGTCGGCCTGAAGGTCCCAGGATACGGCGTTCGGGGAAGCGGAAGAGCAATTTCTCGGACCGGGCGGCAAGACCTGATATCGGTAGCCCCCCCTTGGCTCGCGCCTGTTTCCGAGTGGTGCGTCATCCGCCAGCTAACCGTTCTCGACGCGGTCCTTTATGTCCCAGTACGCCAGGTCGATCAGCCTGCTGAGCGCCGCGGCGTTGGGGGCCGGTCCCGGTCTAAGCTTTACATGGCGCATGAACTTGCCGGTGCCTTGCAATAAGTGCGCCGGGTCCGGCAGCGGTGTGCCGTGAAAGAACCCCACATTTGTGTGCGAACGGAATACGGCGACGTAGCCGAAGGGCGCATCTCCCAGACATGCAACCGGACAGCCGTCATGCAAAA
This sequence comes from uncultured Solibacteraceae bacterium, assembly GCA_964520085.1. Taxonomy (GTDB): domain Bacteria; phylum Acidobacteriota; class Terriglobia; order Bryobacterales; family Bryobacteraceae; genus Bog-375. Next base: position 430 of record CAZFOP010000202.1, read on the forward strand.
GCTCGCGGACTTCGTCGCCGCAGTTTCGCATCGCCTCAAACCACTGATGCGCGATGGCTCTCAATTCGCGTGGTTGCTCTTTCATCCATGCGTCAATGGCGGGAGCCCGCTCGACAGCGCCGTCGAATCGCAGAAATGCGGCTTTCATCGCCGCTCCAGTCTTTCTCTTGAGATCCATGGTTTGCCTAACGCCTTACAAAGATGATTCCTAAGTAACGCCGTACTGTTTGCTGGGAGCGAGCGGAGTGTCGAGCATCCGCTCGCAATCCCGACCCATTGGCAGTCACTTCCGACCGGTGCTGGCGAGCGATAGAATCGCCCCGCCAAACAGAAGCGTGTCGGCGAAGTAATTGACGCCCTCAACCTGCACACCGGCACTCGGGTCCGCCAACGCCCCAACCAGGACGGGCCCGTAGATCACCACAACCAGGAACACAATCCAGGCGCCCAGATATGTGGCAGCGATGCGCGTCTTCCGCGCCACAAGAAAGCAGACGCCGGCGCCCATGAGGCCAGCGCCCGTCAGATAGTCGACGAAGGCGCGACCGGGAATCCACGGGGGCATCTGTTTCGCGAGCGGCACTCCGGGAAGTCCGAGCGGATGCAGAAAGTGCTGAACGCCAAAAAAGATCGCGGCGATTGCAATCGGCACGCGTCCCACGGCGATGAGAAACTTACCCTGCAAGTCGCGATCCCGGTTCATCGCGATTCCCGCCAACACCCAACCGCCGCCGCCAAACGACATTTCGCGGACAACGATCGTCCATGGGATTCGGCCCCCGGCGGCGATGGCCCCAGGCAGATGCAGCATCGCCACAAAGAGGAACATCATGGCCCCGAACAGCAGCCCGGACCACCGCACCTGACGCCTGGTGGCGATGCTGAGCGATGCGGCGACGAGCGCGAAGCCCACGAGATACACCCAAAACACACGCCACGGCATGTACGACGGCACGCCCAACAACAGGGCCTGTGGGCTGGAAAGATGTTCCGCGCCGAAGACCGCCAGCGGGATGGCGAAGCATAAGGGTGTGAGGGCCACGATCTTATCGACGCCGCGATCCTGGGCGATACTGCTCCTCGCGACCCACAGCGCAATCACGAGCATGGAGAGGCCGGCCGCGGACATCGACAAGGCGGTGCCCGAGAGTGCGAGGAATAGGGCGAGAATAGTCGGCTGCATAGCCCCCTCCGAAGCAGAACAAGCTCCTCAGATTCTACTACAAAGTTTGGGTTGGAGGCCGCAGGCGGCGGGTGGGGTGGTCTAACTTGCTGGTCTGGGCAGGGGTTCAGCAAGTGAGAAGGGCTATGGCCGAGTGGCATGATCCGGCCGGAGCCGTAGTGCTCAATTGGCCCTCTGACTCCGCTTGCCGCGCGAGAAGCGTTACCGTCGGATGACGCGATCAGGACTTCACCGGAGTGATGTCCTGGATCGCCGTTTGAACTGAGCCGCTCGCGCGGCGGACGCTACGCGTAGTGAAAGATGCGGCAGTCGGCCTGGAACGGATAATGTGTGGGTCACAAGGAGATCCCTGTGACCCAACTTCGAAAAAGGGTGCTCGACGAACTGAGCGCCGTAATTATTCTCAAGCTACCGCATGGAGCTACGTCGGCGCGATGCGCCAGTTCGCCGCGTATTTCCACCGCTCGCCCGATCAGCTCGGCCCGGAGCAGGTCGGGGAATATCAACTACACCTTTTGCAAGAGCGAAAGCTCCACCCCAGAACGGTCTCTGTGCATACTGCCGCGCTGCGGTTCCTGTTCAACAAGGTGCTGAAGCGGGGCCTGTCGCGCTATGATCTGCCGCTTCCCAAGCTCCTGCGACGCCAAATCCCCGTCGTACTGAGCCGAGCGGAAGTGGCGCGCCTCATCGATTTCACCGGCAACCCGAAGCCTTCACCGCGAAGTGCTCGCGCGCGCTCCAGCACCGCGGCTTCGCCTTCATAGAAGCCGTACGGCTTCCGCCCCTCACAACGACCCGCTTTCGCCCTCGAACCATACAACTTCACCAACCCCAGGAACAGAATCGAAAGTGTTCGACGTGGAGATGGGCAACTCCAGAACTTGAGCCGTTAACGCTTTTAGAGGGCCACAAAAGGAAAAGCCCGGCAGCGGCAAACTGCCGGGCTTTCACTACCAGTCGTCAAACTGCCAACTAGTTACCGCAACTCAATGGATGAGACGCCGGCCAATAGAGATTCGTTCCCCCGCAGAGATGGCCGTGGTGAAACTTTGGCTGGCATTTGCCGTCTATTAAGTTGGAAAAGGGATAGACTCTCTTTTCGCAAGAACGCTTACACGACAAAACGTGCCCAGGCGGAGCGGCAAACTCACCTCCTTGGCGGGTCGTACAAAACGGGCTGTCGTTGTCGAGGTGCCAATTGGTTACCGCGAACCCCCACCTCTGCGCCTCACGCCCGATGAAGGGAGGCCAACCATGGCTTTGAAACGACATCGGGCCGAACAGTGACGCATTCCCTGTTTCACACCATACTAGACGTGCCAGCCGCGCCATTGTTAGCCGGAGGGAATGTTTGTTGCTGCATAACCTTAGCCAGGCTAGCCTGCTGGGCGCGCTATAGCTTTTGAAACCGGTCTTGTCGAGGCTTCTAAAGAGAGGAATCACTATGCCGCGCCCTTCCGATCCTTTTGATTTCATTGAATGGGTGATCGTGCGCTCAACAGCCGTTGTCTTACTCATTATTGCAGCGTACCAATTGATCGTGGCGCACCTTCGATGAGATCCAATACTGGACCCACTATGGCGTGGCAGCTCAGGTCGCGCCGGTTCGCGGCCCGTTCAGCCGGTATTCCAATCCCTCGGCACGAATGGACTAGAGCATGCCCCAGGATTCCTGTTGGCCCGGCGCCTTTTAAATTGAATCGCCACAAACGTCGCAGCGATAAAGCACATCGACTCGACCCTGAGCCGGGACTTCTTCACAGTGCAGGAGCCCTGCACAGTTGACGACACGATCAGAGTGGCTCTGCGGCCAATCTGGCCTGCGGCAAGCGGGACATCGCGGATCTCCGACGCTGTGCTCCTGCCCTTCCGGTCTGATCTTCATAAAACGGCGGTCTCCCTTCGTCACCAATGGTAAGGTGACGGCGCGACAGAGCCAACAGCTTAGCGGAGGAAAGCCACGCGCTCCCCAAAAGTCCCGATCTGAGAAGTTTGAGCCTTCGGGCTGTCCAGCGCACGACAAATCCTGGTAAACGACGCTTACGGAAATTAGCAATGGGGGTCGGTTTCTATGCGGCCAATGCGCGGCGCGCCCCGCGCACTTGGCCAAAGCTGGTCGTCAGTTGGTTCGCGCCCGGCCTCACTGGATGATAGGGGTGCGTTCCGGCGGTGCAGGACGATTGTTCTGATCCGCGATGACTATGCGCGCCAGGGCGATCCAGTATTCACCGACCGGCTGGTCCGCATACTTCCTGCGCGCTTAATCCAAACCGATACCATGGCACGCGGCAACGAACGCCGCCGCCAGATTCCTTCCGAGGCGGACCTCTTGGTCCTCCACCCGGTATGGCCTTTCCAGGAGGTCAGTTTACACCGGTGGGTTCTTCCCGCGATCCGCCGCACGGGTGCATGAGCTTGTCCCATCGCTGGGCGGCCTCCTGGTCGCGTCCGCGAATCGCGTGCGCATAGATTTCGCTCGTGACCCGGACGGAGGAATGCCCTAAACGCTCCGATACCGTCGCCAGGTCGACTCCATCCGCCAGCAGGAGCGAACAATGGCTGTGGCGCAGCGAGTGGAGGCTCGCGCCCTTCGGTAGCCTCAGCCTTCGGAACAGCAGCGATACGGCCGCCGAGGTCGAATCCGGCTTGAGCGGTGTGCCATCCGGGTTGGCGAAAATCAGGTCCAGGTCGGCGCGGTAATCGGGTCCGAACTGCGCGCGGAATGCTGCCTGCTTCTGGCGGTGGTGGTCGAGTGCCGCGAGTGTAGACGCCGGCAGACTGACGAGTCGTGGCTCCTCGGTCTTGGTGCCCTTGAATTCCCGTGGCCTTGCTGACGATGCAGGCGATAACGTGTGCAGCCTCTCTATCAAGTTGGTTTGCGTGTAAGGTACGTTCAAGTTCGGTACGCTGCACCACTTCGCGAATCTGCTCATCGTGCCACCGGACGAACGAGTACTCCGACCCAACAGACAGGAAACTGTTTAGGTGCGGCCCCGGCTGTGAAATGACAATTACCGCGACCCCCGCCGGAACGCTTAGCATCGCGAGCTCGTCAACAATTTCCGCCGCCGTCGCGTGTGGTGAGCGCCCTGGGATGCGGTCGACGTGATCTAGGCCGTCGACAATAATAGCGATGCGACGGTTCGGACCGGCGCGGGCAGCTGCCTTGAGCATCTGCTCCAACTCAACTGGTCCTGCCGCGAACCGCGGCACGCCGTCGGACAAGAGACTACGGTCCGAATCATACAGTTCCGCCATGATGCTGCCGAACGTCGTAGTCACCGAAGCTCTTCGATAACGGTCGTTGTCGAAGAGGTCTATAAAGCAATAGTGCGCGGCCACGGTCCAACCTTCCGTGCGAAGGCGTGATCGCAATTGTCGAGCTAGCCATGACTTGCCAACGCCCGGCACGCCTGTAACGGCCACATGCTGGGAACAGCCTAGCATCGCAACGATTTCGTCCAACAAATCTGATCGCTGGACCAGACGATTAACATCAACCGGAAACTGTTCATCGACTCGGCCGTAGTCGATTTTCAGCGCCAGTGCCCTGATGACGTCATCCTCCCTGACGGACCCGCTCGACTCCCGGGCCGCCCTGGCAGCATAGATGAGATGCGCCGCCGCATCGGCGAGGTCTCGGTTATTGTTTGGAAACAGGCCCACGCCAATGCCGTCATGCAAGACCGAGAGCAAAGCTCTCTCGAGAGGGCCGGGGGCCCTTAGGTCGCCCGATGACACTGGGCAGCCAACTTCAATTACGAAGAGGCTGCAGAATCTCGCGAAGGTTGGTCGGTCAATATTCTCCAACCCGCGCCAGTCAGGCTCCTCGCCGTCTGGCCAGATCCGCTCCAACAAAAGCTTGAACCGACTGGTCTCGATACCGGACAGCAGCGGTCGTGCAGTCTGGCATGGTTGAAGGAAGGGGACTAGGTCCTCGTCCGGCGGGTACGTCGTGAAGAGTGTATACAGGTCCGCAGGACTGGAGTCCTCGCCGACGCTCCGGACCGCACGGTCGATGCGAAACTCAATTGCGTCTGTTGTGACATCGGCCAGGCGGAGGAGCCGCCCGGGTAAGGTGTGAGACTTGATTTGTGCGCGTCGTCGGATATCCCCGACGAGTTCTAGATCGTCGAACCGGTCGTCGGCAGTGACCTTACTTTCTGCCGAAACCTGGTGGACTTCCGACCGCGGCAGCAGGAGCGATGCCATCGCGTATGCGGTAACAAGATCCTGGTGGTTGTAACCGTGATATGCGGCCGAAAGTCGGGCCATTGTATTAAAACAATTGTATCGCCGCGCGTTTCCATGAGGACACAGTGCCAATGGCCGGCAGGTCCACGGCAGCGGACCCTCGACTCGGACTGGGGGCCGTCAGTCCGCGAACCGCCCTGCGCTTCAAGCCCCGGCCCTACAAGAAAGGCACTCGAAATCAGCGCGATGCACGCCCCCACACCGATAGGAACGAGAAAAGCGCTAGCGTCCGGCGGCAGTTGTGCACTAACGGGGACCTAGTGTGCCCCAGACCGCCCTCGGGCAGCCCTGGCGCCGCCGCAAATACGGGTTTGGTGGTCAGTAGGAATTTCGCGGCGCCACTTTGGTGGTCTGTCGGGGCTTGTAAGTCTATGAAAACATGGTAGCGCTAACGGGAATCGAACCCGTATTTAAGCCTTGAGAGGGCTCCGTCCTAACCGTTAGACGATAGCGCCATGCGGGCAGAATTTCATCTTATCAGAATCCGGCCCGAACGTGACGCGCTCTGCCCTTTCGCGATGCTCCAGTCGTTTCATGCGATCTTCGGCTCGCGGGCGATCCATGACGGTGTCCTGATATAGGCACCCCGCTGTCCAATCGATCTCGCGGGATAATGGTAAAGCTATGCGGCGGCTGCCTCTCCTCTGTTTGCTCCCCTGTCTCCTGGCCGCCGAGGAGCACTGGATCAAGTTCACGTCGGGGCCGTTCGAAGTGTTCGCCGGCGCTGGCCAGCGCGGCCGCGAGACGATGGTCCGCTTCGAAGAGTTTCGCCACGCGCTGGGAGAAGTGGTAGGGGAGACCGACCTTGAAACACCGCAGCCGGTACGCATCCTGCTTTTCAAGAACGCGCGCGGCTGGACCTCGAACGCGCCCATTACACAGGGACGCGACCGCTACGCCATCGTGCTCGATGAGAAGGCTCCAGTTTCGCCAGCCGCGTGGAGCGAACTGACTCGCCTGTTTCTCGCGGCCAACACGGCGCAGATGCCGCCGGCTTTCGAACACGGTCTCGCCGAGTTCTTTTCTACCTTCGATGTCAAAGGAATTCAGATTGCGGTGGGTGCGCCGCCGACCCAGCCGGATCTCGATTGGGCCCGCATCCACCTGCTGGTCACCGCCCCGGAATA